>NZ_JBTOQC010000002.1:0-240549 GCF_055284095.1 Pseudomonas sp. HP_08
ATAGAGCATTGGAACCACCTGATCCCATCCCGAACTCAGCAGTGAAACGATGCATCGCCGATGGTAGTGTGGAGCTTCTCCATGTGAGAGTAGGTCATCGTCAAGATTCAATCCCAGAACCCCTGATCGCACTGCGATCGGGGGTTTTGCTTTGCGCGGAAGAAAAGCCGGCAGGCATATAAAAACGTTTTTCAGGACAAAAAAAGACCGCCTCATAAGGCGGTCTTGTACACGATCCTGCTCTTCAATCGCCGCGATATTCGCAGCCACTCGTGCAGGTTTCATGAATCCTGATTGCACTCAGTTCTGGCAGAAGTGGCTTCAGCTCAATCCAGATCCATTTCGCCAGGTTTTCACTGGTAGGGTTTTCAAGGCCTGGAATGTCATTGAGATAGTTGTGATCCAGACGCTCATAAAGAGGCTTGAAGATCGCTTTTATCTCTGAGAAATCCCGTATCCAGCCAGTGTGAGGATCTACCGGGCCTGACAAATGAATGCCGACACGAAACGAATGACCATGCAGGCGGCCGCATTTATGACCTTCAGGTACATGGGGAAGGCGATGAGCGGACTCAAAGGTAAACTCTTTGAATATTTCCAAAATCTTGACTCTATAAACGAGATGCAGGCGCAGATTGTAACAGCAAAGGCATGAAACGCGTCGATAACAGCCAAAGTTATGACCCAGTGCAAAGCTGATGGCAGGTGGCCAGATGTATTCAGTTTGAGTTAAGTTGGCAGCGGTATCGTGGTGCTCATGAATAGTCATTTCAATCATGGAGCCCCTATGAACGCTTTTGTAACCCTTCTGGCCTCGTCCACCCTTGTGATTGGCACATTTGCCTTGGCACACGAAGTCGGACCGGATGAAGCGCTGAGGCTTAGAGACACCGGTGTCATTCAGTCCTTCGAAAAGCTGAATGCCGTGGCACTGGCGGCCCATCCTGGAGCAACCATCACCGATACCGAGCTTGAAAACGAATACGGCAAATATGTCTACCAGATCGACCTGCGGGACAGCAAAGGGGTCGACTGGGATCTGCAGCTCGACGCTGTAACAGGCAAGATCCATAAGAACCATCAGGACGACTAATGAGTGTCAACAAGCGTCGTATGGCCCTGCTCGGGCTGATTGCACTGTGCACCTGCACCCAGGCCAGGGATCTGGATCAGGATGAGGCCCTGCAATTGCGCCAGCGCGGTATTATCCTGCCGCTTGAGCAGTTCATCGAGCAGGCATTGGCGCGTCACCCAGGCTCCAGGCTGCTGGAAGCCGAGCTTGAAGAAAAACACGGTGTGTACGTCTACGAATTCGAGTTGCTGACCACCGAAGGCGTTGTCCGCGAGCTCAAGTTCGATGCCCGCGACAGCCGACTGCTCAAAGATGAGGAAGATGACTGATGCGCCTGCTTCTGGTTGAAGATCATGTTCCGCTCGCCGATGAGCTGTTGTCGACGCTGAGTCGGCAGGGTTATGCCGTCGATTGGCTTGCCGATGGCCGTGACGCTCAGTATCAAGGCCTCAGCGAGCCGTATGATCTGATCGTGCTCGACCTGGGACTTCCCGGTGTACCGGGACTCGAGGTCCTGGCGCACTGGCGCAGCAATGGCCTGGCCACTCCGGTGCTGGTACTGACGGCGCGCGGTTCCTGGTCGGAACGTATCGAAGGGCTTAAAGCCGGTGCCGATGACTACCTGACCAAGCCTTTTCACCCCGAAGAACTGCAACTGCGCATCCAGGGCCTGTTACGTCGTGCGCGTGGCCTGGCCAACCAGCCGAAACTGGAGTCTGCCGGGTTGCATCTGGATGAGGGCAGCCAGTCGGTGTCCCGCGACGGTGTCGACGTTCAACTGACGTCCGCCGAGTTTCGCCTGTTGCGTTACTTCATGCTGCATCCAGGGCAGATTCTTTCGAAAAGCCATTTGTCCGAGCACCTTTACGACGGCGAAAACGAGCGCGACTCCAACGTGATCGAAGTTCACGTCAATCACCTGCGCCGCAAGCTGGGCCGTGCAGTCATTGAAACCCGTCGGGGCCAAGGCTATCTGCTCGGTGGGGCAGGCGATTGAAGTCGATTCAGCGACGCCTGAGCCTGGGGCTGATCGCGATCATGCTGGTCATCGGCCTGATCATGGCGCAGACCAGCCTGTGGCTGTTCGAGATGGGCTTGCAGCGTTATCTGGAGTCCGGCCTGCGTAATGAAAGTGAAAACCTGCTGGTCGCCCTGGTGCGAGGTCCGGCGGGTTTGCAACTCGATGAGCAGCGTTTGTCGGGCGCTTACCATCGGCCTTTCTCGGGTCATTACTTTCGTGTCGATTTTGCCGATGGCCACTGGCGCTCCCGCTCGCTGTGGGACTTTGAGCTGCCGCAGCCGCAAAGCAATGGCCTGCATGCCAACCTTGAGCTGGGTAACACCGGCCAGTCGCTGTTGCTATTGACCGCGGACTACCGCAAGTTCGGCCAGAAGATCTCCATCACCGTCGCTCAGGACTACACGCCGGTACGCAAGAGCTTTCAGCGCATGCAGCAGGTTGGCATGGGGCTGGGCCTGGCGGCCTTGATCCTGGTGCTGATCCTGCAACGTGTGACCGTGCGCCGCGCATTGCGCCCGCTCAATACCGTGCGTGAACAGATCTCCCAGTTGCAGCAAGGACAGCGCTCACAACTGGACAATCAGGTGCCGCGTGAGCTTGAGCCTCTGGTCGATCAGATCAACCATTTGCTGGCCCATACCGAAGACAGCCTCAAACGTTCGCGTAATGCACTGGGCAATCTTGGACACGCCTTGAAGACACCTCTGGCAGTCATGCTCAGCCTGGCCTCCAATCAGCAACTCGATGCCCATCCCGCCTTGCGCAAGACCCTGCAGGAGCAGCTTGAGCAGATCCAGCAGCGTCTGGAGCGTGAGCTCAACCGCGCGCGGTTGTCCGGAGATGCCTTGCCAGGTGCCCGTTTCGACTGCGACGTAGAGCTGCCGGGGCTGTTTTCCACTCTGCAGATGATCCATGGCGAACACTTGCAATTGATCAACGATATTCCGCCCGGCCTGTTCCTGCCGTGGGACCGCGAAGATCTGCTAGAACTGTTGGGTAACCTGCTGGACAACGCCTGTAAATGGGCCGACAGTGAAGTGCGTTTGAGCCTGGGCCAGAGCCTTCAGGGAATCTGTTTGCAGGTTGACGACGATGGGCCGGGGATTCCCGAGTCGCGCCGCGAAGCAGTCTTCAGCCGGGGCACACGTCTGGATGAACAGACCACCGGGCACGGCCTTGGGCTGGGGATCGTGCGCGACATCGTCGAGGCCTGGGGAGGCACACTGCAACTGCTGGCAAGCCCGGCAGGCGGCTTGCAGGTTCGTATCGATTTGCCGGAGCGCACCTCAATCTAAGGGCACAGGAGCCGATAACCGTTCAAGAGCCGGGTTTTACAACAACAATAACCACAAGGCATTTCCTATGCGTCCAAATCTCAAAGCCAAAGTGCTGTTACTGGCCGTCGTGCCTGTGCTTCTGTTTGCGCTGATCATCAGTGCCGCCACCGTTTATATTCTCCAGCAGCAGGCTGAGCTGGAAGTCAGCGAAACACGCGAGCGTTTGCTTGACGAAGCCAAGACCAATCTCAAGGACCATGTATCGATTGCCCTCAGCGCCATCAAGCCCATGTACGACGCTGCGGCGCCTGGCGATGAAAGCGCAAAAGCCAATGCCATAAAACTGTTCTCGGCCGTCAGCTATGGCAAGGACGGCTATCTGTTCGGTTATGACTCCGAGATCATCCGTATTTTCAGAAGCAACAGTTCCGATGGTCTGGGCAAAAGCTTCAAGGATGTCCGCGACCCCAATGGTATCTATCTGAACCGTGAATTGGTCGCTGTGGCCAAGAACGGCACGCATTACGTGCGCTACGCCTCCGCCTTGCCGGGCAAGACCGAGCCGGTTCCCAAGGTGGGCTATACCGAATACTTGCCGAAATGGGACCTGGTGGTCGGCAGCGCGGTCAATCTCGATGGTATCGAGGCGCAGGTCGAGCAGGTCCGGCAAAGCGTCGAGGCGCGCTTGCAGGAAATGCTCTACAGCATTGTCGGCATCACCGTGTTGCTGCTACTGGTGATCAGCGTGGTCGGTGTGCTGGTGACTGGCACTCTATTGCGTCCGTTGCGCCTGATGAAAGCCAACCTTGATGATATCGCCGCCGGTGACGGGGACCTGACCAAGCGTTTGCAAATCACCAGTCAGGATGAGCTGGGCGAACTGGCCGGCTCCTTCAACCGCTTTGTCGACAAGATTCATGGCCTGGTGCGGCAGATGACCGAAGTGACGACCCAATTGACCGGGCTGGTCGCCGAAGTTTCCTCGCAGGCCCAGCGCTCCGAACAAGCCATGGATCGCCAGCGTTACGAAACCGATCAGGTGGCCACGGCAATCAACCAGATGTCTGCGGCCGCCCAGGAAGTCGCCAAAAGCGCCCAGAATGCCTCGACGGCCGCCCAGCAGACCGACGAGCAGGGCCGCGCCGCCAAGCGCGTGGTCGATGGCAGCATTGCGCAGATTCACTCGCTGGTGGACGACATCCGCAAGAGCGGCGTCTCGCTCGACAGCCTGCAGCAGGATGTCTCCTCGATCGTCAGCGTGCTGGGCGTGATCCGTTCCATTGCCGAGCAAACCAACCTGCTGGCCCTCAATGCCGCCATTGAAGCGGCCAGGGCAGGGGAGGCCGGGCGCGGATTTGCGGTGGTGGCCGACGAAGTCCGGGCGCTTGCCAGCCGCACCCAGCAAAGCACGCAAGAGATCCAGTCGATGATTACCCGTCTGCAGCAGGGTACATCCGATGCGGTCGGTGCCATGCGCCGCTCCAGTGAGGCCGGTGATGGCACCTCGGTACAGGCCAACGAAGCCGGACGTTCACTGGTGACCATTGGCGAACTGATCGCCACCATCAATGCCATGAACGCACAGATCGCCAGCGCTGCCGAAGAACAGACCGCTGTAGCCGAAGAGATCAATCGCAGCGTCCATCAAATCGCCGTGGCAGTGGACAGCGTGGCCGACGAAACCCGTCAGGGTGCCCAGACTTCACGCAGTCTTGCCGAGCTGGGCCAGCGCCTGGGTGCACTGGCCACCCAATTCAGGGTCTGAAGAAAACCTCCGCGGGAGCCTCGGCTCCCGCCGTTCCTGTCGATATCCAGCAATTTGCCAGTACGTACGGCACTCGTGCGCGTCGGGGCGGACTAAGCCTCTAGAGCGGGCATAGAGCCCGCCCTGACGACATGGATAAGACATGAACGAAACCAACCTGCAAAACAAGACCCTGCTGCTGTTAGTGGCACTGGTCACCATTGCCTTCATCTGGATCTTGCTGCCGTTCTACGGCGCCGTATTCTGGGCGGTGATCCTCGGCATCCTTTTTTCGCCCTTGCAACGCCGTCTGCAACTGCGTTTTGGCCGCTCACGCAACCAGACCAGCCTCATCACCCTGACGATATGCCTGATCATTGCCATTTTGCCGGTGATCGTGATCAGCGCCATGCTGGTTCAGGAAGGCACGCTGCTCTACAAGAATGTCGAAAGCGGCCAGCTGGACATTGCCAGCTACCTCAACGAATTCAAGACCTTGTTGCCGGCATCGGGGCAAAACCTGCTCGACCGCATGGGCATGGGTGATTTCAATGGCCTGCGTGACAAGATCGCCAAAGGCGCCATGCAAGGCAGCCAGTACCTGGCGACCCAGGCGTTCAGCTTTGGTCAGGGCACGTTCGACTTCGTGGTGAGCTTTTTCATCATGCTCTACCTGTTGTTCTTCTTTCTGCGCGATGGCCAGGAACTGGTGCGCAAGATCCGTAACGCCGTGCCACTGGCCGATCCACACAAACGTCGCCTGCAACTGAAGTTCAACCGCGTCGTGCGTGCCACGGTCAAAGGCAACGTGGTGGTCGCCGTAACCCAAGGCGCGCTGGGTGGCTTTATTTTCTGGGTTCTGGACATCCCAAGCGCCTTGCTCTGGGCGGTGATCATGGCCTTCCTGTCGCTGTTGCCAGCGGTGGGTGCCGGGATTGTCTGGGCGCCGGTGGCGGTGTACTTCCTGCTCAGCGGCATGATCTGGCAAGGCGTGGTGCTGGCCTTGTTTGGCGTGCTGGTCATTGGTCTGGTGGATAACGTGCTGCGTCCGGTACTGGTCGGCAAGGACACCCGCATGCCGGACTACCTGATCCTGATCAGCACGCTGGGCGGCATGTCGGTCTTTGGCCTCAATGGCTTTGTCATCGGGCCCTTGATTGCTGCGCTGTTCATCTCTTGCTGGGCACTGTTTTCCGAAACCAAGAAGCGTGTACAACTGCCTGGCTAAGCGGGCAGTACAGGCGAAAAAAAACCCTGCTTCCAGAGCAGGGTTTTTTTATACCGCAAGCAATCAGCCCGGCAGATGCAGCCCGGAGTTGATCACCAGATCCAGCAACGGCTGCGGGTAGACACCCAGCGCGAAGGTCAGGATCGCCACGGCCAGCAGCATCACGCCACCGGTGCGCTGTGCCCAGTTGAAGGCAGCATCGTGACGCGGCATCTTGTTGTCCACCAGGTACATGGTGACCATCACGCGCAGGTAGTAGAACACGCCGATGGCGCTGCCCAGTACCAGTGCGCCGACCAGCCACCACAGTTGCGACTCGACACCGCTGGCAATGATGTAGAACTTGCCGATGAAGCCTGCGGTCAGCGGAATGCCGGCCAGCGAGAGCATCATCAGGGTCATGACCGCAGTCAGGTACGGACGACGCCAGAACAGGCCGCGGTACTCGAACATCGCATCGGCGTCGCGACCGCTGTACGGCGACGACATCATGGTGATCACGCCGAAGCTGCCCAGCGAGGTCAGCACATAAGTGGTCAGGTACACGCCAATGGCTTCAACGGCCATGCCCTTGCTCGCCACCAGGGCGATCATCAGGTAACCGAAGTGGGCAATCGACGAATAACCCAGCAGACGCTTGAGGTTGTTCTGCACCAGTGCCAGCAGGTTACCGACCACAATCGATGCGACTGCAATCACCGCCAGCACATCCTGCAGCACGCCGCCGCTGGCCGCCGGAGAGATCTGGAACAGACGCACCAGCACCGCAAACACTGCGACCTTGCTGGCGGTGGCCAGGAAGGCGGCGACCGGCGCCGGGGCGCCTTCGTAAACGTCCGGGGTCCACAGGTGGAAAGGCACCAGCGACAGCTTGAACGCCAGCCCCACCACCATCATGCCCAGGCCGATACTGGCAATCGGGCTTGGCAGGCCAGTGGCTGCCAGCGCCTTGCCGATACCGTCGAAGCTCAGGCTGCCGGCTTCGGCATACAGCAACGCCATACCGAACAGCAGGAACGCGGAACCGGCGGCCGACAGCACCATGTACTTGATGCCGCCTTCCAGCGAACGCTTGTTGAAGAAAGCGTAGGCCACCAGGCCATAGACCGGCACCGACAGCAGCTCCAGACCAATGAACAGGCCCGCCAGGTGTTGCGCGCTGACCAGCACCAGACCACCGGCGGCAGCCAGCAGAATCAGCAGGTACAGTTCTTCGCGATTGCCCGGGTAGCCGACCTTGTCATCGCCCAGATAAGCATGGGCCATGGTTACGCAGGCCAGGGTCGATGCCAGGATCAACGCCATGTAGAAGCACGCGAACGCATCGATGTGCAGAAGCGGTGTCACCACCAGCGGCGCGACTTTGAGTGCCGGGTAAACCGACAGCAGCGCCAGGTTCAGGCCGGCCACGCTGAGCAGGAAGGTTTGCGAGTGATTGCGCCGCCATGCGATTGCCAGCATCACCACCACAACGGTGAGGCTGGTGATCAGCAGGGGGCCAAGCGCAATAAAGTGTTGAATCGTCAGGTCCATAGCGCTCTTACCGGGCCGAAGCGAGTTGAGTGAAGGCAGTGCCTAGCCATTGCTGCACGCCGTGCATGGTCGCCGCCGATGTGTCCAGGAACGGCTGCGGGTAAACCCCGAGCACGATCAACAGAACGGCAAGCCCCAGCACCATGAGCATTTCGCGCGCATCCATGCCTTTGTAGACCTGGTCGGAACTGGAAGGACCGAAGTACGCGCGGTGGATCATGATCAACGAATAGACCGAACCGAACACCAGGCCGGAGGTGGCAATCGCCGTGACCCATGGCGAGTGCACGAAGCTGCCCAGCAGGATCAGGAACTCACCGACGAAGTTACCGGTGCCCGGCAAGCCCAGCGACGCGGCGGCAAAGAACAGGCTGATCGCCGGCAGATAAGGAATGCGCGACCACAGGCCGCCCATCTGGCGCATGTCACGGGTGTGCAGGCGCTCGTACAACTGACCGCTGAGAATAAACAGCGCCGCCGCCGAAACACCGTGGGCGATCATCTGGATGACCACGCCTTGCAGGGCTTGCTGGCTGCCGGAGTAGATCCCGATCAGCACGAAACCCATGTGCGAGACGCTGGAGAACGCGATCAGACGCTTGATATCGCTCTGTGCGAAGGCCAGGAAGGCACCGTAGAAGATACCGATCAGGCCCAGCGTCATGGCGATCGGCGCAAACTCGGCCGAGGCGTTAGGGAACAGCGGCAAGGCAAAGCGCAGCAGGCCATAGGCCGCTGTTTTCAGCAGGATACCGGCCAGGTCCACAGAACCTGCGGTTGGCGCCTGGGCGTGAGCGTCCGGCAGCCAGGAGTGCAGCGGCACCACCGGCAGCTTCACCGCGAAGGCGATGAAGAAGCCCAGCATCAGGATGTACTCGGTGCCGGGTGCCAGTTGCGTCTTCAGCAGTTCGGCATAGGCGAAGGTCAGGATGCCGGTCTGGTTGTAATGCACCAGCACCAGACCCAGGATCGCCACCAGCATGATCAGGCCGCTGGCCTGAGTGAAGATGAAGAACTTGGTCGCCGCGTAGATCCGGGTCTTCTTGCCATCCGAGGAGCTGTGACCCCAGAGCGCGATGAGGAAATACATCGGCACCAGCATCATTTCCCAGAAGAAGAAGAACAGGAACAGGTCGATGGCCAGGAACACGCCAACCACACCGCCCAGGATCCACATCAGGTTCAGGTGGAAGAAGCCGACCTTGCGCTGGATTTCCTTCCACGAGCACAGCACCGACAGAACGCCGAGCAGACCGGTGAGCAGGATCATCAGCAGCGACAGGCCGTCCAGGGCCAGGTGCAGGCTGATACCGAAGCGGGTGATCCAGTCGGCCTGGAATTCCAGGGTCCACTGGGGGCCGGCGGCAGGAGCCGGCGCCAGGCTGTAGTTGCCGGTCGCCCACAGCCACAGGCCGAGGCCGAGCAGCAGGGACATGGTCGCCAGCGCGATCCAGCGTGGCAGTGTGGCGCTGACGCGCTCAAACAACCAGCAGAGCAGGCCGCCGATAAAGGGGATCAGGATTAGCCAAGGCAGAATCATGACGGGCTCAATTCCTTTCGCAAATTCGCAAGGTTCATGTCAGACCGCAACCAGAACGGCGCCCAGGACCAGAACGGCTCCCACGGCGATCGAGGCTGCATACCAACGAAGCTGGCCGGTTTCGGTACGGCTCATGGACACATGACCGCCTTTGACCAGACGCGGGATCAGACCAATGACGCGGTCGAACGGGTCGCTGCGCAGCAAGTGGCTGATCGCCAGATAAGGCTTGACGAACAGTTTGTCGTAGATCCAGTCAAAGCCCCACGCGGCAAACCACCAGGCCGAGAGCAGGCGACCGATACCGCTGTTGGCGATCGCGGTGACCAGCGTGCGCTTGCCCAGGAACAGCACCGCGGCCAGCAGGATACCGGCGATGGCGATGGCGCCCGAGGCGATTTCCAGGCTGTGCTTGGCTTCGCCGCCGGCATGGCCGACGCTTTGCGGCAGTACACCGGCCAGTGGCGGAGTGATCAGGGCGCCGACGAAGGTCGACAGCACGATCAGCACCGACAGTGGCAGCCAGTGGGAAATCCCGTGGCCGGCATGTGCTTCGGTCTTGGCTTCGCCATGGAAGGCGATGAAGATCAGGCGGAAGGTGTAGATCGAGGTCATGAACGCGCCGAGCAAGCCGGCGTACAGCAAGCCGTTGTGACCGCTGGCGAACGCTTCCCAGAGAATCTCGTCCTTGGAGTAGAAGCCTGCCGTCAGCAGCGGCAGGGCAGCCAGGGCGGCACCACCGACGATGAAGCTGGCGTAGGCCAGCGGCAGTTTCTTCCACAGGCCGCCCATCTTGAAGATGTTCTGCTCGTGGTGGCAGGCAACGATCACCGCACCGGAGGCCAGGAACAGCAGGGCCTTGAAGAAAGCGTGGGTCATCAGGTGGAAGATCGCGCCTTCCCAGGCACCCACGCCCAGGGCCAGGAACATGTAGCCGATCTGGCTCATGGTCGAGTAGGCAAGAATCCGCTTGATATCGGTCTGTACCAGAGCGGCAAAGCCGGCCAGGACCAGCGTGACGCCACCGACGATGCCGACCAGATGCAGAACATCCGGTGCCAGCACGAACAGGCCGTGGGTCCGGGCGATCAGGTAAACGCCTGCCGTCACCATGGTCGCGGCGTGGATCAACGCCGAAACCGGCGTCGGGCCAGCCATCGCATCGGCCAGCCAGGTTTGCAGCGGCAGCTGCGCCGATTTGCCCACCGCGCCGCCCAGCAGCATCAGGGTCGCCAGAACGATCCAGAAGTCACCGGCCTTGAAGTGTTCCGGTGCCCGCACCAGCAATTCCTGAATGTTCAGGGTGCCCAGTTGCTGGAACAGGATGAACAGGCCGATGGCCATGAACACGTCGCCGATACGGGTCACGATAAACGCTTTGAGTGCCGCGTCGCCGTTCTTGCGGTGGCTGTAGTAGAAGCCGATCAGCAAGTAGCTGCACAGGCCCACGCCTTCCCAACCGAAGTAGATGAACAGCAGGTTGTCGCCCAGGATCAGGAACAACATGCTGGCAATGAACAGGTTGGTGTAGGAGAAGAAGCGCGAGTAGCCCTCTTCACCGCGCATGTACCAGGACGCAAACAGGTGGATCAGGAAGCCTACGCCGACCACCACGCCGAGCATGGTCACCGACAGGCCGTCCAGATACAGCGCCAGGTTCGGGCTGAAGCCATCGACGTCCATCCACTGCCACAGCACCTGGGTGTAATGACCACCTTCGGGCGGTGCGACGTTGAATTGCCAGATGATCCAGGCCGTGACGATGGCCGACAGGCCGACCGAGCCGACGCCGATCAGCGCCGAGAGATTTTCCGAGAAGCGTCCACGCGAGAACGACAGCAGCAGAAAACCGATCAGGGGAAATACGAAAGTCAGGAAAAGAAGGTTCATCCGCGCATCTCGCTGGCAGCATCGATATCGAGAGTGTGGAAGCGGCGATACAGCTGCATCAGGATCGCCAGGCCAATACTGGCCTCGGCCGCCGCAAGGCTGATGACCAGAATGAACATGACCTGTCCATCCGGCTGACCCCAACGGCTACCCGCCACCACGAATGCCAGGGCCGCCGCGTTCATCATGATTTCCAGGCTCATGAGCACGAAAAGGATGTTGCGGCGCACCATCAGGCCGACCAGGCCCAGGCAGAACAGGACGCCGGCAACCGCCAGGCCATGTTCGAGAGGAATAGCATTCATGGCTTGGCTCCTTCTTCCCTGGGTTCATTGCGACCCAGGTGGAATGCAGTCACGGCAGCGGCCAGCAGCAGCATCGACGCCAGCTCCACGACCAGCAGGTAAGGGCCGAACAGGCTGATGCCGACGGCCTTGGCGTCCACAGTGGTGTGGCCCAGGCCCGCACCGCTCGGGTTGCTGAACAGCACATACAGCAGCTCACCCAGCAGCAGCGCGCCAAGGAACACCGGGCCGCCCCAGATGCCGGGCTTGAGCCAGGCGCGTTCCTGCTGCACCGAAGCGGGCCCCAGGTTGAGCATCATGACCACGAACACGAACAGCACCATGATGGCGCCGGCGTAGGCGATGATTTCCAGAACACCGGCAAACGGTGCGCCGAGGGCGAAAAACGTCATGGCCACGGCGATCAGCGAAATGATCAGGTAGAGCAGGGCATGCACCGGATTGGTATTGGTGATGACCCGCAGGGTCGACACCACAGCAATGCCGGATGCGAAATAGAAAGCGAATTCCATCTGTACTTCCTTATGGCAGCAAGCTCTTGACGTTGATCGGTTCGGCTTCATTCTGCGCGGAGCCCTTGGGCTTGCCGGCAATGGCCATGCCTGCAACGCGATAGAAGTTATAGTCGGGGTTCTTGCCGGGGCCGGAAATCAGCAGGTCTTCCTTCTCGTACACCAGGTCCTGACGCTTGAAGTCGGCCATTTCGAAATCCGGCGTGAGCTGGATCGCGGTGGTCGGGCAGGCTTCTTCGCACAGGCCGCAGAAAATGCAGCGCGAGAAGTTGATACGGAAGAACTCCGGGTACCAGCGACCGTCTTCATCTTCGGTTTTCTGCAACGAGATGCAGCCGACCGGGCAGGCCACGGCGCACAGGTTGCAGGCCACGCAGCGCTCTTCGCCGTCGGGGTCGCGCGTCAGGACGATACGGCCGCGATAACGCGGTGGCAGGTAAACCGCCTCTTCCGGGTATTGCAGGGTGTCGCGCTTGCGAAAACCATGGCCGAAGACCATGACCAGGCTGCGCAGTTGGGTACCGGTACCCTTAACGATGTCGCCAATATATTTGAACATGGATCAGTACCTCACTGAACCGAGCCTGCCGGCGTGTTTAACAACACGACCGCGGCAGTCACCAGCAGATTGATCAGGGTCAGCGGCAGGCAGAATTTCCAGCTGAAATCCATCACCTGGTCATAACGCGGGCGCGGAATAGAGGCGCGCAGCAGGATGAACAGCATGATGAAGAACGCGGTCTTCAAGGCAAACCAGACGAAGGGGATCTGCGGCAGCAGGCCGAACGGGCCATGCCAGCCGCCGAAGAACAGGGTCACCAGCAGCGCCGAGATCAGCACGATGCCGATGTACTCGCCGACGAAGAACATGCCCCATTTCATGCCGGCATACTCGATGTGGTAACCGTCGGCCAGTTCCTGTTCGGCTTCTGGCTGGTCGAACGGGTGACGGTGAGTCACGGCGACGCCAGCGATGAAGAACGTACAGAAGCCGAAGAACTGCGGAATGATGAACCACAGGTTCTGCGCCTGGTAATCAACGATGTCGCGCATGTTGAACGAGCCGACCTGCACCACGATGCCCATCAGCGCCAGGCCCATGAACACTTCATACGAAACGGTCTGTGCCGAGGCCCGCAGGCTGCCGAGCAGGGCGTACTTATTGTTGCTCGACCAGCCGGCGAACAGCACCGCATACACCGAAAGACCGGCCATGGCGAAGAAGAACAGCAGGCCGATGTTCAGATCCGCCACACCCCAGGTCGGAGTGATCGGGATGACCACGAAGGCGATCAGCAAGGCGCTCATGGCGACCACCGGTGCCAGGGTGAAAATCACCTTGTCGGCAAACGGCGGCATCCAGTCTTCCTTGAAGAACATCTTCAACATGTCGGCAGCGATCTGGAACATGCCGAACGGGCCTACGCGGTTCGGGCCGTAACGGTCCTGCCACCAGCCCAGCAAACGGCGCTCGACGAAGCTGAGCAATGCGCCGCTGACCACCACGGCCAGCAGGATCACGATGGCCTTGAGGACCGCGATGATTGCATCGATCACATCAGGGGTGAACCAGCTCATTGCGCTGCCTCCTGCAGACCGTCCACGGGTTTGCCGCTGAACGCTGGCGGAATACCGGCCAGACCGACCGGCAAGCCGACCAGGCCCGTGCCCAGCTCTTCATTGATACGCAGCGGCAGACGCAAGGTCTTGCCGGCGACGTTCAACGACAGCAAGGCACCTTCGTTGACACCCAGGCGGTCGGCTTCGGCCTTGGCCAGGGCCACGTAGGCCTCAGGGATACGCTCTTGCACAGGTGCAGCTTTTGCGCTGTTTTCTTCGCT
This sequence comes from Pseudomonas sp. HP_08, assembly GCF_055284095.1. Taxonomy (NCBI): domain Bacteria; kingdom Pseudomonadati; phylum Pseudomonadota; class Gammaproteobacteria; order Pseudomonadales; family Pseudomonadaceae; genus Pseudomonas; species Pseudomonas sp. HP_08. Next base: position 13,964 of record NZ_JBTOQC010000002.1, read on the forward strand.
GCCGAACAGGTGGTAGAACGGCACGGCTTGCCAGGTGCCCTGTGCCGGCGAGAAGGCACGTGGCGCGCTGGCGAACCAGCTCAGACGATCATCGCCACTGCTTTCGATCAAGCGTGTGCCCGGGTCACCGGCACGCAGATGACCACCGACTTCGTCCTGGAACTTGTTCCAGGCCTGCGGCGAGTTCCAGCCCGGCGACCAGGCGAACGGCACTTGTTGGCGTGGTTCGGCCGAACCCGAGTAGCCTTCCATCGAGAACGAGAACGCGGTGTCCTTGTCTTGCGAAGTGCGCGGCTCGTGCACGCTGATGTTGGCGCGCATCGCGGTACGACCGCTGTAACGCAGCGGCTCGCGTGCCAGCTTCAAGCCCTTGATGCGGAACGAAGCCGACGGCGCTGCGTTGACGATGGCGGCAAGGCGCGGGGTGCTGGCGGCGCAGGCTTCGGTGACCTGGTCCAGTTGCGTCCAGTCCACCGGCTGGTTGAGCAGCGTCGAGCGTAGCGCGTGCAGCCAGCGCCAGCCTTCGTGTACCAGAATGCTGGCATCCAGATAAGTCGGGTCGAAGACCTGGAAGAAGCGCTGGGCGCGGCCTTCCAGGCTGACCAGCGTACCGTCGCCTTCAGCGAAGCTGGCTGCCGGCAGCACCAGATGGGCGCGGTCTGCGGTGGCGGTCTTCTGGTGATCGGCGACGATCACCACTTTGGCGGCGCTCAAGGCGGCGTCGACCAGTGCGGCATCCACACGGGTGTACAGATCGTTTTCCAGCACGACGATGGCGTCGGCCTTGCCGGAGATCACTTGTTGCAGAGCGGCGTCGACCGAATCACCACCGAGCAGGGCCAGGCCCATGCTGTTGGCTTCCGGCACCACCAGGCTGATCGAGCCTTGCTTGTCGCGCAGCTTCAGCGCCTTGGCGATGTTCGCGGCCGCTTCGATCAAAGCCTTGGAGCCCAGCGAACCGCCAGAGATGATCAGCGGACGCTCGGCGGCCAGCAGGGCATCGGCGATGCGCTGTACCAGATCGCGGGCTTCAGGCTCCAGACCTTCGACGGCCGGCGCGCTGGCGTCGATGGCGTGGGCCACGGCGAAGCCCAGGCGTGCCAGGTCGTCGGGAGCGGCGTGCACGCACTCGGCGGCGACATCGTCCAGGCGGGTTTCGGCCAGGCTGGCAATAAACAGCGGGTTCAGTTCGTGCTGGGCGATGTTACGCACCGCAGCATCGAGCCACGGCTGTACTTTCATCGCGGCGGCCATGTCGCGGGCCTTGCCCTTGACCGCCTGGCGCAGGGCCAGTGCCACGCGGGCGGCGGTCTGGGTCAGGTCTTCACCGAGCACGAACACGGCGTCGTGTTCTTCGATCTCGCGCAGGTTCGGGATTGGCAGCGGGCTGTCGTTCAGAATCTGCACGATCAGGCGCACGCGCTCCAGCTCACCGGCTTCCATACCGCTGTAGAAGTGTTCGGCACCGACCAGTTCGCGCAGCGCGTAGTTGCCTTCCAGGCTGGCGCGTGGCGAGCCTATACCGACGATGTTGCGGCCGCGCAGCAGGTCGGCGGCAGTGTCCAGCGCCTCGTCCAGGCTCAGCTTGACCTGCTCGTTACCACGGGTCAGCAGCGGCTGGCGCGGGCGATCCTTGCGGTTGACGTAGCCATAGCCGAAGCGGCCACGGTCGCACAGGAAGTACTGGTTGACCGAGCCGTTGAAGCGGTTTTCGATACGGCGCAGTTCGCCATAACGCTCACCGGGGCTGATGTTGCAGCCGCTGGAGCAACCGTGGCAGATGCTTGGCGAGAACTGCATGTCCCACTTGCGGTTGTAGCGCTCGGAGTGAGTCTTGTCGGTGAACACACCGGTCGGGCAGACCTCGGTGAGGTTGCCGGAGAACTCGCTTTCCAGCACGCCGTCTTCAACGCGACCGAAGTACACATTGTCGTGGGCGCCATAGACACCCAGGTCGGTGCCGCCGGCGTAGTCCTTGTAGTAGCGCACGCAGCGGTAGCAGGCGATGCAGCGGTTCATCTCGTGAGAAATGAACGGCCCCAGTTGCTGATTCTGGTGGGTGCGCTTGGTGAAGCGATAACGGCGCTCGTTGTGGCCGGTCATCACCGTCATGTCTTGCAGGTGGCAGTGACCGCCTTCTTCGCAGACCGGGCAGTCGTGCGGGTGGTTGGTCATCAGCCATTCGACGACACTGGCGCGGAACGCCTTGGATTCATCATCGTCGATGGAGATCCAGGTGTTGTCGGTGGCGGGCGTCATGCAGGACATGACGATACGACCGCGGGTGTCGTTCTCGTCGTTGTACTGCTTGACCGCACACTGGCGACAGGCACCGACGCTACCAAGCGCGGGGTGCCAGCAGAAATACGGAATGTCGAGGCCCAGTGACAGACAAGCCTGTAGCAGGTTGTCCGCACCGTCGACTTCGAGCGCTTTGCCGTCTACGTGGATAGTGGCCATGGTTCAAAGTTCTTCGTTGGCCCGTTGTCAGCGGGCGTGGCTAATGGAATCTCGGTGGTACCCGCCTCGGTCAGCCCTGAGTCACAAGGGCGTCGGCCGGTACGAAACCGGCGGCCTGGGGCCGCCGGCCTTGTGTCTTGTTATGCCCCGACCACGGTCGGGATCTTGCCGGGCACTGGAAGGCCTGCGGTTGCGGGTGCAACGCCTGCTTCGAATTCCGACCTGAAGTATTTGATCGCGCTGCCCAATGGCTCCACGGCACCCGGTGCGTGAGCACAGAAGGTACGGCCAGGGCCGAGGAAGTTGACCAGGCCCAACAGGGTCTCGATGTCTTCGGCACGGCCCTGACCTTTTTCCAGGGCGCGCAGCATCTTCACGCTCCAGGGCAGGCCGTCGCGGCACGGGGTGCAGAAGCCACAGGATTCCTGGGCGAAGAACTCTTCCATGTTGCGCAGCAACGAGACCATGTTGACCTTGTCGTCGACTGCCATGGCCAGGCCCGTACCCATACGGGTGCCGACCTTGGCAATGCCGCCTGCGTACATTTGCGCGTCCAGGTGCTCGGGCAGCAAAAAGCCGGTACCGGCGCCGCCTGGCTGCCAGCACTTGAGCTTGAAGCCATCGCGCATGCCGCCGGCGTAGTCTTCGAACAGCTCGCGGGCCGGCACGCCGAATGGCAGCTCCCACAGTCCGGGATTCTTGACCTTGCCGGAGAAGCCCATCAGCTTGGTGCCATGGTCTTCGCTGCCTTCACGGGCCAGCGACTTGTACCAGTCGTTGCCGTTATTGACGATGGCCGGCACGTTGCACAGGGTCTCGACGTTGTTCACGCACGTCGGCTTGCCCCACACGCCGACGGCGGCAGGGAAGGGCGGCTTGGAGCGCGGGTTGGCGCGGCGGCCTTCGAGGGAGTTGATCAGCGCGGTTTCTTCACCGCAGATGTAACGCCCGGCGCCGGTGTGCACGAACAGCTCGAAATCAAAACCGCTGCCCAGGATGTTCTTGCCCAGCAGGCCGGCGGCCTTGGCTTCTTCCACCGCACGGTTCAGGTGCTTGGCGGCGGTAACGTATTCGCCCCGCAGGAAGATGTAACCGCGGTAGGCCTTCAGCGCACGGGCGCTGATCAGCATGCCTTCGATCAGCAGATGGGGCAGTTGCTCCATCAGCATGCGGTCTTTCCAGGTGTTGGGCTCCATTTCATCGGCGTTACACAGCAGGTAACGGATGTTCATGGATTCGTCTTTGGGCATCAGGCCCCATTTCACGCCGGTCGGAAAGCCCGCACCGCCGCGACCCTTGAGGCCGGAGTCCTTGACCGACTGCACGATCTCGTCGGGCGACTGCTGGGTCAGCGCCTTGCGCGCCGCCGCGTAGCCGTCCTTGGTCTGGTACTCGTCGAGCCATACCGGCTCGCCGTCGTCACGCAGGCGCCAGGTCAGCGGGTGGGTTTCGGCCGTGCGCGCAATGCGGTTGGCCGGGCCGAAGGAAGTCAGGGTCATGGGTAAGCCTCCAGCATCTGGGCGACGCCGCCGGGCTGCAGATTGCCGAAGGTGTCGTCATCGACCATCACCGCCGGCGCCTTGTCGCAGTTGCCCAGGCAGCACACCGGCAGCAGCGTGAAGCGGCCGTCGGCAGTGGTCTGGCCCGGGCTGATGCCCAGCGAGCTCTTGATTTCTTCGACGATCGACTCGTGACCGGCGATGAAGCACACCATGCTGTTGCACACGCGGATGATGTGGCGGCCAACCGGCTGGCGGAAGATCTGGCTGTAGAACGTCGCCACGCCTTCTACATCGCTGGCCGGGATGCCAATGATCTCGCTGATCGCGTAGATCGCGCCGTCCGGCACCCAGCCGCGTTGCTTCTGGACGATCTTCAGGGCTTCGATGGACGCCGCGCGCGGGTCCTCGTAGTGATGCATCTCGTGCTCGATGGCCGAGCGCTCGGTTTCGCTGAGAACGAAACGGTCTGTCTGAATCAGTGGGCTGTTCATGCTTAGCGGTCCACGTCGGCCATAACGAAGTCGATACTACCCAGGTACGCAATCAAGTCCGCGACCATGCTGCCTTTGATCACCGAAGGGATCTGTTGCAGGTGCGGGTAACTCGGGGTGCGGATCCGGGTACGGTAGCTCATGGTGCCGCCGTCGCTCGTCAGGTAATAACTGTTGATACCCTTGGTCGCTTCGATCATCTGGAAGGATTCGTTGGCCGGCATGACCGGGCCCCACGAAACCTGCAGGAAGTGGGTGATCAAGGTTTCGATGTGCTGCAAGGTGCGCTCTTTGGGCGGCGGCGTGGTCAGCGGGTGATCCGCCTTGTACGGGCCTTCCGGCATGTTGCGCATGCACTGGTCGATGATCCTGATGCTCTGGCGCATCTCTTCGACACGGACCATGCAGCGGTCATAGGCATCGCCATTGGCGGCCAGCGGCACTTCGAACTCGAAGTTCTCGTAGCCCGAATACGGACGCGCTTTGCGCAGGTCGAAATCACAGCCGGTGGAACGCAGCCCGGCACCGGTGACGCCCCATTCCAGGGCCTCTTTGGTGTTATAGGCGGCAACACCGATGGTCCGGCCCTTGAGAATGCTGTTCTGCAGGGCGGCCTTGGTGTATTCGTCCAGGCGTTTCGGCAGCCAGTCGACGAAGTCCTTGACCAGTTTTTCCCAGCCGCGCGGCAGGTCGTGGGCAACGCCACCGATGCGGTACCAGGCCGGGTGCAGGCGGAAACCGGTGATGGCTTCGATCACCGTGTAGGCACGCTGGCGGTCGGTGAAAGTGAAGAACACCGGGGTCATGGCGCCGACGTCCTGGATATAAGTCCCCAGGAACAGCAGGTGGCTGGTGATGCGGAAGAACTCGGCCATCATGATGCGGATGGTGTCGACCTTCTGCGGTACCTTGATGCCGGCCAGCTTCTCGACCGCCAGTACGTACGGCAGGTTGTTCATCACCCCGCCGAGGTAGTCGATGCGGTCGGTGTACGGAATGTAGCTGTGCCACGACTGACGCTCGCCCATCTTCTCGGCGCCACGGTGGTGGTAGCCGATGTCCGGGACGCAGTCGACGATCTCTTCGCCATCCAGTTGCAGCACGATACGGAACGCACCGTGAGCCGAAGGGTGGTTGGGGCCGAGGTTGAGGAACATGTAGTCCTCGTTCTCGGCGGAGCGCTTCATGCCCCAGTCTTCAGGCCGGAAGCGTGCGGCTTCTTCTTCAAGCTGCTGCTTGGCGACGTTGAGGCTGTAAGGGTCGAACTCGGTGGCGCGCGCCGGGAAGTCCTTGCGCAGCGGGTGACCTTCCCAGGTCGGCGGCATCATGATGCGGGTCAGGTGCGGGTGGCCCGGGAAATCGATCCCGAACATATCCCACACTTCGCGCTCGTACCAGTTGGCGTTGGGCCAGATACCGGTCACGGTCGGCACGCTGAGGTCGCTCTCGGACAGGGCGACCTTGATCATGACGTCACTGTTACGTTCTACCGACAGCAGGTGATAGAACACAGTGAAGTCGGCGCCCGGCAAGCCACGGCGATGCGTGCGCAGGCGCTCGTCCACGCCATGCAGGTCATAGAGCATGGAGTAGGGCTTGGCGACCTGGCGCAGGAAGGTCAGCACTTCGATCAGCCGGGCACGCTGGACCCACAGCACCGGCATGCCGGTACGGGTCGGCTGGGCGGTGAAAGCCTCGGCGCCAAAGCGGGAATTCAGTTCATTGACGACATCTTGGTCGTCGGCCTTGTACGGCGGGATGTACAGAGCGGTGTCTGCAGTCATAGGTCTCAATCACTTCGGTCAACGTACAGAGTCGACCCGCGTTCTTGTGTTGTTATGTAAGAACGAGGGGTATCAGACTTCGTCGGGGCTGCGCAGGTTGGTGACCTGAATACGCTCTTCGCGGCGCTGAACCTTCGTCGAGGGCATCTCGGCGCGATAAACGCCTTGGTCGCCAACGACCCAGGACAGCGGACGCCGCTCTTTCCCGATCGATTCCTGCAGCAGCATCAAGCCTTGCAGAAATGCCTCTGGACGGGGCGGGCAGCCGGGCACATAGACATCCACGGGCAGGAACTTGTCCACGCCCTGAACCACCGAGTAGATGTCATACATGCCGCCGGAGTTGGCGCACGAGCCCATGGAAATGACCCATTTGGGTTCGAGCATTTGCTCGTAGAGACGCTGGATGATCGGAGCCATCTTGATGAAGCAGGTCCCGGCAATAACCATGAAATCCGCCTGACGCGGCGATGCCCTGATCACCTCGGCGCCGAAGCGCGCGATGTCATGGGGCGCCGTGAAGGCGGTGGTCATTTCCACGTAGCAGCACGAAAGGCCGAAGTTATACGGCCACAGGGAGTTCTTGCGACCCCAGTTGACGGCATTGCTCAGCACATCTTCAAGCTTGCCCATGAAGATGTTCTTGTGGACCTGGTCTTCTAGCGGGTCGGAAACGGTTTCCCGTTCACCGATTGGATACTGCTCGTTAGGCGCATCCGGGTTGATCCTGGTGAGATTGTATTGCATTGCCAAAGCCTCATTGTTTTAGCTTCGCCTGCCGCTTACGACGACCTTCGGGTGCCCAATCGAGCGCCCCCACTCGCCATAGGTAAACAAGACCTGCCAACAGAATTGCTATGAAAACGAGCGCTTCGACGAATCCGGCCCAGCCGCTTTCGCGTACCGACACAGACCATGCAAAGAGAAAAAGGGCTTCGATATCGAAGATCACGAAGAGCATCGCGACCAGATAGAATTTTGCGGAAAGACGCAGGCGGGCACTGCCGGTGGGCAGCATGCCGGATTCGAACGGTTCGTTCTTGCTGCGGCCCCAGGCGCGGCTGCCGAGCAGACTGGACAGGCCGAGCATAAATGCACAGAGGCCAACGACACCCAAAAGGAAAATGGCGAAGCCCCAGTTGTGGGCAATCAGACCTGTCGATTCGGACATGCTGGCAATCCTTAGTCAGAGAGCAGGTGTCTCTGAGTGCTTGAGAAATGAGTAGAGAGGCAGTGACGAAATGTCGCAGCGAGATCAATGCGCTGATTTTATGTGCAAATACAGTGCAAGTAAATTTTCTATATCAAATTTATTCATTGAATTAATCACCGCATCCTCTTGTACAGGGCTGCAGGCCACGCAGGCCGTGTATTCCAATGGTTTTAGTCAAGTATGTTTTGTTATTACGGAAATCCAGAAAAGCAAAACAGAATGATAATTGATATCATTTGATAAACTGTTTCATTACTGCACAAGAACTGCATTATGTGATGCGATTAATGACATTAATAAGTAACACCGCGACTTATGTCGAGCATTGTCATGCGTCAATGTCACGCACGGTAACTGCAGAAACGCACAAGCCGCCCTGACGGACGGCTTGCGGTAACACGCAGGGCGAAGGGTATGAATCAGTGGAACTGGTCCTGCTCGGTAGAGCCGGTCAGCGCAGTCACCGACGAGGCGCCGCCCTGAATCACCGTGGTCATATCATCGAAATAACCAGTGCCCACTTCCTGCTGGTGAGCCACGAATGTGTAGCCCTTGGCGGCATCGGCGAATTCCTGCTCTTGCAGCTTCACATAGGCGGTCATGTCGTTGCGGGCGTAATCGTGCGCCAGGCTGAACATGCCGTGCCACATGTTGTGGATGCCGGCCAGGGTGATGAACTGATGCTTGTAGCCCATCGCCGAGAGCTCGCGCTGGAATTTGGCGATGGTGGCATCGTCCAGGTTCTTCTTCCAGTTGAAGGACGGCGAGCAGTTGTACGACAGCAGCTGGTCCGGGTATTCCTTCTTGATGGCTTCGGCAAAGCGCCGGGCTTCATCCAGGTCTGGCTTGGCGGTTTCGCACCACACCAGGTCCGCATAAGGGGCGTAGGCCAGGCCGCGGGCAATCGCCTGATCGAGGCCGGCGCGCACTTTATAGAAGCCTTCCGGGGTGCGGGCGCCGGTGACGAACGGCTGGTCATACGGGTCGCAGTCAGAGGTCAGCAAGTCGGCAGCGTTGGCGTCGGTACGGGCCAGGATGATCGTCGGCACACCGGCGACATCGGCGGCCAGACGTGCGGCAACCAGCTTTTGTACCGCTTCCTGGGTCGGCACCAGGACCTTGCCGCCCATGTGGCCGCATTTTTTCACCGAGGCCAGCTGGTCCTCGAAGTGAACGCCGGCGGCACCGGCTTCGATCATGTTCTTCATCAGCTCATAGGCATTGAGCACACCGCCAAAACCTGCTTCGGCGTCGGCAACGATCGGCGCAAAGTAGTCGATATAGCCTTCGTCGCCCGGATTCTTGCCGGCTTTCCACTGAATCTGGTCGGCACGGCTGAACGAGTTATTGATCCGGCGCACGACGGTCGGCACCGAGTCGACCGGGTACAGCGACTGGTCGGGGTACATCGATTCGGCCGAGTTGTTGTCGGCAGCTACCTGCCAGCCAGAGAGGTAAATGGCCTGGATGCCGGCCTTGACCTGTTGCACTGCCTGGCCGCCGGTCAGGGCGCCCATGCAGTTGACGAAATCCTTGTCCGGACGGAAAGACGGCCTGGCGCCCTGGGTGATCAGGTTCCAGAGCTTTTCGGCGCCCAGTTTTGCAAACGTGTGTTCCGGTTGAACCGAGCCACGCAGGCGGACGACATCAGCAGCAGAATAGGTTCGGGTCACGTTTTTCCAGCGCGGATTTTCAGCCCAGTCTTTTTCCAGAGCCGCTACTTGTTGTTCGCGTGTCAGTGCCATGTTGATAAACCTCATTTCCTGGGTTTTTCAGGCGTACGAAAGATCGCGCCAATTGCTCGCTATGTTTCAGGCCGCCTGATGCGGGTGGTAGGTCCTGCTCCGCCAAAACGCCTCGTTTATCGAAGGCACGGTGTATGGCTGCTCACTGATCGAAAAGCGTGATACCGCGTTTGTAGCGTGTTGCGACAGGTGAACGAATGGCTCAAGGGTGATGAGCAGGCATTCAGGATGGCGTTCCTGTGTGCCGAACAGCGCTACCGTCCCTGAGGACAACTTCGTTCCAGTCGCAACCTCGTCAAACTGCCTTGTGGGCGGTAGAGACACACGGCGGCCCTACGGTGAGTATGGGCGCGCTGCGAAGGCTTTTCTCAGCCTCTGATCAGCGGGAGCGAGGCCATCATGCCGTGGTGTTTTTGACCCGTCAAACGTTTTGTAGTGCTTTTTTAGTGTCACTACATCTTTGGTCTAATATGACCGGCAGGTCACTGCAAGGCCCGTCGGTTCTGGTCCGGGGCCGCATGCCCGGTTACTCGAGGGCTTGCACTTTTACCCGCAGCGCCATGTCATCACGACCCTGGGTCGAGTAGTACCGGGCATTGTTCTGACGATCGGCAACCGACTGGTTCTGGCTGCCGGCCAGCGTGATCCATTCGCCCAGGCGACCACTGACCGTGCTGTCGGTGCTTTGCACCTTGATGGCATCGGGTCGTTCCTGGCTCAGGCGGTCGCGGTTGGTGCTGATGGTCAGGTGCACGATGTCGCCGGTGACGCTGGCCGTCACATAGAAACCCTGGGTCACGTTGCGGTATTGGGTCTCGCTTTGCGAGTAGCCGTAGCTGTCGGTGCGCGAGGTGGTCAGCGGGATGCTTTGACCGGTCTGGATCAGCGCAGGGCTGCCTTCGGTGGTCTGGATCTGCTGCAAGGCACCTTCGCGGCTGTCGGTGCCATAGCTGATGACCCGGCCGCCGCCTGCGCTGTCATGGGTTTGTGCCGCGTTGTCACTGGTGTCGACGCTGATCAGCAGGCGTTTGGGAGCAACGTCGAGTTGGGCGAGGAGGGCGCGAAGTTCGTCGATCTTGCGCGATTCGGCATTGACGATCAGTTGGTTGCCATAGGCATTGACCGAGCCGTCCTCACCCAGAAAGTTACGCGCCACCGGCAACAGTTCGTCGCTGGTGCGGTAATTGAGTGGCACGATTTCAGTGGCTGCCAATGTCCAGGTGCTCGACAGCAGTAACAATGAGGCCAGCAAGGTGCGTACGAACATGTCCTTTCTCCGCGAGAGCGTACTCAAGCCCTGAGTGTGCCACTTTGTCGGCCGATAGCAAAACGCCCCGGCGTCCATTCACAGGGCGTCGGGGCGTTGCTTATGTAGTGTCTGTTTCGAGTGACCTACACGGCTGTGGTTTCGCGCAGCATGTCGACATGCGGCAGGCCCGCTTCCAGAAACTCCTCGCTGATCACGTGAAAGCCTGCGCGCTCGTAGAACGCTACAGCCTGCACCTGGGCGCTGAGTTTCTGCTGCATGAGGCCGCGTTTTTCGGCCTCCAGCAGCACGGCGCCGAGCAGGGCTTCGCCGACTTTCAGGCCGCGCCAGTCCCTGAGTACCGACAGGCGGCCGACTTCGCCGTCGGGCAGCAGCCGTGCCGTACCGATCGGATAATCGTCTTCATAAGCGAGAAAATGTGCAGCACCTGCGTCTTCAGCATCCCATTCCAGTTCCGGCGGCACCGCCTGTTCGGCGATGAATACGCTTTCGCGAATGCGCCGGATGGCGGCGTTGTCCTTGTGCCAGTCTGCAACCGATACGCTGATTTTATTCATCGGCAAATCCCAGGCTTCCTTGTTTGAGCAGTTCGCAAAGCAGTGTCCGTGCGTCATCGTCCGCCAGCCACGGGCCGAGGTTCTCGATGTGCAGGGCGTCGGCCGCACAGACCAGCTTCAGCAGGTCGCGCAGCTTAGCTGGCAGCAAGCGGCTCTGGCCACTGGCGAACAGTAACAGATCGTCATCGACATTCGACCAGGCCATGCGCGCGCTCGGGTTGCGAATGATGATCGCGCCCTGTTCCAGGCTGTCGAGCAGGTCGGTTTCTTCCAGCTCTTCACCACTGACCAGCTCAGGGTAGCGCGGCTCGGTCATGAACTGGCCGAACCAGGTCAGCAGCAGGCGCTCGTCGCTCATGTGCTCGGCCAGCAGGGTCTTGAGGCGCGCCAGTGCGTCGTGCTGGATCTGGTGCGGATCGCTGACAGGCTGGGCGTCGGCGTCGGTGTAGCGCTCTTCGTCAGGAATGAACTGGCTGAGAAAGTCGGTGAAGTGGGTCAGCACTTCGGCGGCGCTCGGTGCGCGGAAACCTACCGAGTAAGTCAGGCATTCGTCCACGGCAACGCCCCAGTGGGCCAGGCGCGGTGGCAGATAAAGCATGTCGCCCGGCTCCAGCGTCCATTCATCGGTGCCTTCGAAATCGGCAAGAATGCGCAGGTCGGCGTGCTTGATCAGCGGGCTGTCGGAGTCGCACATCTGGCCGATTTTCCAGTTGCGCTGGCCGTGGCCTTGCAGCAGGAACACATCGTAGTTGTCGAAATGCGGACCAACGCTGCCGCCCGGGGCTGCGTAGCTGACCATTACGTCATCGATGCGCCAGCTCGGCAGGAAGCGGAAGTTTTCCAGCAGTTCGCCGACTTCCGGCACGAATTGATCGACCGCCTGCACCAGCAAGGTCCATTCGCGCTCGGGCAGCTCGCTGAAGGCGTCTTCGGCAAACGGGCCGCGGCGCATTTCCCAAGGGCGTTCGCCCTGTTCGATGACCAGACGCGATTCGACCTCTTCTTCCAGGGCCAGGCCCGCCAGTTCGTCAGGGTCGATCGGGCTTTGGAAGTCCGGCAGTGCCTGGCGGATCAGCAGGGGCTTTTTCTGCCAGTAATCACGCAGAAAAACACGCGCGCTCATGCCGCCCAGAAGTTGAAGAGGAGTATCAGGATTCATTTGTAAGCCCTTGAAATGAAAACGCCCGGCACAGCCGGGCGTGTGCAGAAGTTGTAACTCTTTAGATGCGTTTGGCTTGTGCTGCAGCGTTACCGATGTAGTTGGCCGGGGTCAGCTTTTTCAATTCGGTCTTCGCTTCGGCTGGCATGTCCAGGCCATCGATAAAGGTCAGCAGCGCTTCAGGGCTGATGCCTTTGCCACGGGTCAGCTCTTTGAGCTTCTCGTAGGGGTTCTCGATGTTGTAGCGGCGCATGACAGTCTGGATAGGCTCGGCCAGAACTTCCCAGCAGGCGTCCAGGTCGGCAGCAATGCGTTGCTCGTTCAGTTCCAGCTTGCTGATGCCCTTGAGGCTGGCCTCATAGGCGATCACGCTGTGCGCAAAGCCTACGCCCAGGTTACGCAGCACGGTGGAGTCGGTCAGGTCACGCTGCCAGCGCGAGATCGGCAACTTGCTGGCCAGGTGCTGGAACAGCGCGTTGGCGATACCCAGGTTGCCTTCGGAGTTCTCGAAGTCGATCGGGTTGACCTTGTGCGGCATGGTCGAAGAACCGATTTCGCCGGCCACCGTCTTCTGCTTGAAGTAGCCCAGCGAGATGTAGCCCCAGATGTCGCGGTCGAAGTCGATCAGGATGGTGTTGAAGCGCGCAATGGCGTCGAACAGCTCGGCGATGTAGTCGTGCGGCTCGATCTGCGTGGTGTACGGGTTGAACACCAGGCCCAGCTCGTCTTCGATGAAGGCGCGGGCATTGGCTTCCCAGTCGATGTCCGGGTAGGCCGACAGGTGGGCGTTGTAGTTGCCGACCGCACCGTTGATCTTGCCCAGCAGTGGCACCGCGGCCACCTGAGCGATCTGGCGCTCCAGGCGATAGACGACGTTGGCCAGTTCCTTGCCCAGAGTCGTTGGCGACGCTGGCTGGCCATGGGTGCGCGACAGCATCGGCACATCGGCGAAGCGTTGTGCCAGTTCGCGGATGGCACCGGCGATCTGGCGCATCAGCGGCAGCACGACCGTGTCGCGGCCTTCGCGCAGCATCAGGGCGTGGGACAGGTTGTTGATGTCCTCGCTGGTGCAGGCGAAGTGAATGAATTCGCTGACCGCGTTCAGTTCAGGCAGCTTTGCGGCCTGTTCCTTGAGCAGGTATTCCACGGCCTTGACGTCGTGGTTGGTGGTGCGCTCGATCTCTTTTACGCGCTCGGCGTGCTCGATCGCAAAGTTGTCCGCCAGGGTGTCGAGAATGGCGTTGGCTTCGGCCGAGAAGGCCGGCACTTCGGTGATTTGCGGGTGAGCTGCGAGGCGCTGCAACCAGCGTACTTCTACCAGAACGCGGAAGCGGACCAGGCCGTATTCGCTGAAAATAGGGCGCAAGGCCTGAGTCTTGCCGGCATAGCGGCCGTCAACAGGGGAAACCGCGGTGAGCGAAGAAAGCTGCATGGGATGCTCTCGGACAGTCGGCTTTGAAAAGGGCGCATATCATACATGAAATTGCCGGCCGGCTGGGGTCAGCCGACCGGCGTAGATAGCGACGAGCCTGAAGGTTAAGGGGTTGAGGCGCAGCGTTTCAGCCGTGCATCAACGTATAGAGTTCTTTCAATAACTTGCGGCGGCTGAACACCAGTTGCCAGCGGTGGCCGCCAACTTGTCGCCACAGCCGCGCCGAGCGAATGCCTGCCAGCAGCAGGGCACGAATGCGCGATGCATTGCTGGGCTGCTGCAGATTGCGCATGTCGCCATGCACCTGAATGCGCTGGCGCAGCGTGCTCAGGGTGTCCTGATACAGCGCGCCGGCGGCGGCAATCACGTTTTCATGGGCGATGCCGAAATGCTCGACCTGAGACTGGATCTGCGGCAGGCGTTTGCCGATCACGCCGAGCATGTCGTCGCGCTTGGCCAGTTGACGCTCAAGGCCCAGCATCGACAGGGCATAGCGCAGCGGCTCGCGCTGCAAGGTGCCGGGGTCGCGCTCCAGGGCGCTGGCCAGGGCGCGATAGCCTTCGCGCAGGCACTGGTCGTTGCCGCCATACACATCAAGGGTGTCCTTGGGATTGAGCACCAGCAGGCTGCCGAGCATGCTGCCCAGATCAGCCTCGCTGACCTGGCCGGTCTTGGCCAGGCGATCGACCAGAATAGCGACCTGGAAGACGCCGCCCAGGGCGATCAGTTGTTCCTGAATCTTGGTCATCAAGGCTTGTCCTTGCTGTTCCAGGGTTCGGCCGTTTCGATCACGCCGCCGCCCAGGCAGATTTCGCCATCATAGAACACCACCGATTGCCCAGGGGTTACGGCGCGTTGAGGCTCGTCGAAGAGCGCGCGGTAACCGCTGGCGGTCTTCTCCAGCGTGCAGCCCTGATCGCCCTGGCGGTAGCGCACCTTGGCGGTCAGGCGGCGCGGGCTGTCGAGGTCGACCGGGTTGACCCAGTAGATCTGCGAGGCCAGCAGGGCGCGGGAGAACAGCCACGGGTGATCGTTGCCCTGGCCGACGATCAGCTCGTTGGTCTCAAGGTCTTTCTCCAGGACATACCATGGCTCGTCGCCGGCATCTTTCAGGCCGCCGATGCCCAGGCCCTGGCGCTGGCCGATGGTGTGGTACATCAGGCCACTGTGACGGCCGATGACTTCACCTTCGGTGGTCTTGATCTCGCCGGGCTGGGCAGGCAGGTACTGACGCAGGAAATCAGTGAAGCGCCGCTCGCCGATAAAGCAGATACCGGTGGAGTCCTTCTTGCGCGCGGTGGCCAGGCCGTGTTGTTCGGCGATTGCGCGCACTTCGGGCTTTTCCAGTTCGCCGACCGGAAACAGCGTGCGGGCGATCTGCTCGCCGCCCACGGCATGCAGGAAGTAGCTCTGGTCCTTGTTGGGGTCCAGGCCCTTGAGCAGTTCGGTGCGCCCGTCGATGTCGCGGCGGCGCACATAGTGGCCGGTGGCGATCAGGTCGGCGCCCAGGCTCAGGGCATAGTCAAGGAAGGCCTTGAACTTGATTTCCCGGTTACACAGGATGTCCGGGTTAGGCGTGCGGCCGGCCTTGTATTCTTCCAGAAAGTGCTCGAAGACATGGTCCCAGTACTCGGCGGCGAAGTTGGCGGTGTGCAGCTTGATGCCAATCCTGTCGCATACGGCCTGGGCGTCGGCGAGGTCTTCGCGGGCGGTGCAGTATTCCGTGCCGTCGTCTTCTTCCCAGTTCTTCATGAACAGGCCTTCCACCTGATAGCCCTGCTGCAACAGCAGAACGGCGGAAACGGAAGAGTCCACGCCGCCGGACATGCCGACGATCACGCGTGGTTTTTCAGTGTTCGAAAGGGCTGGATCAGACATGGGCGTTCAACAGCTGTGGTGAAAAGGACGCGATTCTATCAGGCTGCAACTGTCGCGTCTCACGCCTTGTCACGCAGCAGGGCAAGACTGAAGCGTTCACCGTTCAGGTAATCGTCCACGCAGCGCAACACCAGCTCGCTGCGCCAGCGCGCCTGTTGCTGCACAAGCTGTTCGCGGCTCAGCCATACCGGGCCGATGATGCCGTCGTCCAGCGTGTAGTCGGGATGATGGCGCAGCGCTTTGGCGGCGAAGCAGATGCGCTGGTACGTCACGCCATTGCTGGGCGCGGTGTACAGATAGATGCCCACCACGCCGGTCAGCTCGACATCCCAGCCGGTTTCCTCAAGTGTTTCGCGTACGGCGGCGTGTTGCAGGCTTTCATTCGGGTCCAGATGGCCGGCGGGCTGGTTGAGCACCGGCTGGCCTTGTTGCAGTTCTTCGACAAACAGAAAACGACCCTGATCTTCGACGATCGTGGCGACGGTGACGTGGGCTTGCCAGTTCATAGGTGTTTATCCCTTTCGATAAGGTGCATAAACAACAACCCCGGCGTGTGGGCCGGGGTTGTTGTGTATCAGCATTGCAGCATCAGTGAGGCTTACAGCGCAGCGATGGCCGCGTTGAGGGTCTCGCTAGGGCGCATGGCCTTGCTGGCCAGTTCCGGCTTGGCGAAGTAGTAACCGCCGATTTCGACCGGCTTGCCTTGTACAGCATTGAGCTCGGCAACGATTTTTTCTTCGTTGTCGGTCAGGGTCTTAGCCAGCGGGGCAAACTGCGCCTTGAGGGCGGCGTCGTCATTCTGGGCGGCCAGTGCCTGAGCCCAGAACAGGGTCAGGTAGAAGTGGCTGCCGCGGTTGTCGATGCTGCCGACTTTGCGCGAAGGCGACTTGTTACGGTCCAGGAACTCGCCAGTGGCCTGGTCGAGGGTCTTGGCCAGTACCAGCGCCTTTGGATTGTTGTAGGCGTGGCCCAGGTGCTCCAGAGAGGCGGCCAGAGCCAGGAATTCACCCAGCGAATCCCAGCGCAGGAAGTTCTCTTCGACGAACTGCTGTACGTGTTTCGGTGCCGAACCGCCGGCGCCGGTTTCGAACAGGCCGCCACCGTTCATCAGCGGCACGATCGACAGCATCTTGGCGCTGGTGCCCAGTTCCATGATCGGGAACAGGTCGGTCAGGTAGTCACGCAGCACGTTACCGGTGGCCGAAATGGTGTCTTTGCCTGCGCGGGTGCGCTCCAGGGTCTGCTTCATGGCTTCGACCGGCGTCAGGATCTGGATGTCCAGGCCCGAGGTGTCGTGGTCGCGCAGGTAGGTCTTGACCTTCTCGATCATCAGCGCGTCGTGGCCGCGAGCCGGGTCCAGCCAGAACAGCGCCGGAGTGTTGCTGGCGCGGGCACGGTTGACGGCCAGTTTGACCCAGTCCTGGATCGGCGCGTCTTTGGTCTGGCACATGCGGAAGATGTCGCCGGCTTCAACGTTCTGCTCCAGCAGGACGGTGCCCTTGCTGTCGGTCACGCGAACCACGCCTGCGCTCTTGAGCTGGAATGTCTTGTCGTGCGAGCCGTATTCTTCGGCTTTCTGAGCCATCAGGCCGACGTTCGGCACGCTGCCCATGGTGGTCGGATCGAAGGCGCCGTTTTTCTTGCAGTCTTCGATAACGGCCTGGTAGATGGTGGCGTAGCTGCGGTCCGGGATCACAGCCTTGGCGTCGTGCAGCTGGCCATCGGTGCCCCACATCTTGCCCGAGTCACGGATCATCGCCGGCATCGAGGCGTCGACGATGACGTCGCTCGGTACGTGCAGGTTGGTGATGCCCTTGTCGGAGTTGACCATCGCCAGTTGTGGGCGAACAGCGTAGACCGCCTGGATGTCAGCCTTGATTTCAGCCTGCTTGTCCGCTGGCAGGTTGCCGATACGCTCGTACAGGTCACCGATACCGTTGTTCAGGTTGAAGCCGATTTCCTTGAGTACATCGGCGTGCTTGGTCAGCGCGTCCTGATAAAACTCTTCAACGATCTGGCCGAACATGATCGGATCGGAGATTTTCATCATGGTGGCTTTCAGGTGCACCGAGAACAGTACGCCTTGCTTCTTGGCGTCTTCGATTTCGGCGGCCACGAAGCTGCGCAGGGCTTTTTTGCTCAGCACGGCGCTGTCGATGATTTCACCGGCCTTGACGGCGGTTTTTTCTTTCAGGACGGTGGCAGTGCCGTCTTGAGCGATCAGTTCGATCTTCAGGCTGTCATCGGCTGCGATCAGAGCGCCTTTTTCGCTGCCGTAGAAGTCGCCGTTGCTCATGTGTGCTACGTGAGCCTTGGAGTCGCTGCTCCAGGCGCCCATCTTGTGCGGGTGCTTGCGTGCATAGTTCTTGACCGACAGCGGGGCGCGGCGGTCGGAGTTGCCTTCGCGCAGCACCGGGTTCACGGCGCTGCCCTTGACCTTGTCGTAGCGGGCGCGGGCGTCTTTTTCCGCGTCGGTCGAAGGGTTTTCAGGGTAGTCAGGAATGGCGTAGCCCTGTTCCTGGAGCTCTTTGACGGTCGCCTTCAACTGCGGAACCGAAGCGCTGATGTTAGGCAGTTTGATGATGTTGGCTTCTGGCGTGGTCGCCAGTTTGCCCAACTCGGCAAGATGATCCGCGATTTGCTGGTCGGCGCGAAGGGCTTCGGGGAAGCTGGCCAGTACCCGGCCTGCCAGCGAAATGTCACGGGTCTCGACGTCGATGTCGGAAGACGCGGTGAACGCTTCGATGATGGGCAGCAGCGAGTAGGTGGCCAGGGCCGGGGCTTCGTCGGTGAAGGTGTAGATGATCTTCGAGCGGTTGGACATTCGTATTAACTCTCTGTTTTGCTGAGCATGCACAAAATCCCGATGCGCGCCGGATGGACGCTCTGCTCATGCTTGCGTCATGAGCCCGGGTCGGGATTGCTTCGCGGTGATGGTGGGTGCATCAGTCGAGCGTCAAGCAGTTGGGCACCCTGTGTCCCAACGCAGATCGGAGCGGGTGTCATGTATCCGGACGGCCCCGCGCCAGTGATTCGAGTTCCATGACTCGGCAGTCACGCCGGGGAGTATATCAAACCCTGAATCCCAAGCATTAATGCTATGCGGCTATTTGGCGCATGCCAATACGTCATTGGTCGAACGCAAGCGCTCTGGATCAATGCTTTCGACGATTTTCAAAAGTCTTCGCGCCGTGCTGTCCAAAGGCCGGGTTTGCGGGCATGGGTGGGCGTGACTAGGCTTGATAGCGGTCAGGCTGTCCAATCAAACGTGTATTGGAGCTCAGCATGCAATATAAGCACATCACGATCCCTGCCACTGGCGAGCGGATCACCCTCAACCCCGATCACTCCCTGAATGTCCCCGACCAGCCGATCATTCCTTATATGGAGGGCGATGGCATCGGCGTGGATATTACCCCCGTCATGCTCAAGGTAGTGGATGCCGCTGTCGAAAAAGCTTACGGCGGCGCGCGAAGAATCGCCTGGATGGAAGTCTATGTCGGCGAAAAGGCCACTCAGGTCTACGGCCCGGATACTTGGTTACCCGATGAAACCCTGGAAGCGGTCAGGCGCTATGTCGTCTCGATCAAGGGGCCGCTGACCACGCCGGTCGGTGGCGGTATTCGTTCTCTGAATGTTGCCTTGCGCCAGCAACTGGATCTGTACGTGTGCCTGCGCCCGGTGCGCTGGTTTGCCGGAGTGCCCAGTCCGGTCATTCGCCCCGATGAAGTCGACATGGTCATCTTTCGGGAAAACTCCGAGGATATTTATGCCGGCATCGAATGGCAGGCAGGTTCGCCCGAGGCCGACAGGTTGATCCGCTTTTTAAAGGAAGAAATGGGCGTGAGCCGGCTGCGTTTCGAGCAGGACTGCGGAATCGGCATCAAGCCGGTGTCGCGCGAAGGCACGACACGCCTGGTGCGCAAGGCCTTGCAGTATGCGGTGGATCACGATCGTCAGTCGGTGACCATCGTGCACAAGGGCAACATCATGAAATACACCGAAGGTGCCTTCAAGGAGTGGGCTTATGAGGTCGCGTCTGCGGAGTTCGGCGCCACGTTGCTCGATGCCGGGCCGTGGATGCGTTTTACCAGTCCGAAGACCGGTCGAGAGATCATCGTCAAGGATGTGATCGCCGATGCGATGCTGCAACAGATCCTGTTGCGGCCTGCCGAATACGATGTGATCGCTACCCTGAATCTCAATGGCGATTACCTTTCCGATGCCCTGGCGGCGCAAGTGGGCGGTATCGGTATCGCGCCAGGCGCCAATCTGGCCGATGAAGTGGCCATGTTCGAGGCAACCCATGGCACGGCGCCGCGTTATGCGGGCAAGGATCAGGTCAATCCGGGGTCATTGATTCTGTCGGCAGAAATGATGCTGCGGCACATGGGGTGGGACGAGGCGGCAGGATTGCTCATCAACGGCATTCAGGGCGCGATTGCGGCCAGGACAGTGACCTATGATTTCGAGCGCTTGATGAAAGGGGCGACGCGGGTGTCATGTTCGGGCTTCGGTGAAGCGGTGATTGCCCATATGTAGCGCCTGGCAATTTTTGCAGATGCCCCGAGGCCAGAGGGCCGGTTCAGTCAGCTGAACCGGCCCTCTGGCTATCTGGTGTGACGGGTGTTGGTGGTGGTTCGCCTCATTCAGGCTGGCACATTAGAGGTTTTCTGGACTGCGCTCGACGTTTCAACCGGTTTGACGGCACTGACGGTAGCGGGCGAAATGCTGACTGCGTGCAGGCCCTTGGGCCCCTGAATAATCTCAAAATTCACCGGCTGACCAGCCTTGAGTGTTTTGTAACCTTCCATGTTGATGGCTGAATAATGGGCGAACAGATCTTCATCCCGACCGTCGGCAAGGATAAATCCATAGCCTTTTGCATTATTGAACCACTTGACTTTACCACTGAGCATAGCCATATCCCTCTGCAAAGGACTCCGTCTGGAGTATCATCCACCTCAATCCGCCTGACCGAGAAAAAATTTTGGTTGACTGCGCGGACCCTTTTTACCCAATGTGGGCTCTATTGTTTGTAACACCGTTTAGCTGATAGTCAAGGTCATGCGGCAGTCCATGTGATGAAAACAGGTTGGGCGGCGGCCAATAGCTATCAGTTCAATCCGACCTTCTCGAAATGAACGTTCTTTTCCCATGCATGCAACCAGCAAGATTCGACTAACCTTCAGTCAGGATGGTCCTCGGTCAAACGAGGATGCGCACGAGGATGACGCGTCGGGCGTAGCGTTACAGGACGCAAAACCGACTCTGCAGGCGCCACCGATGTATAAGGTGGTTTTGTTTAACGATGATTACACTCCGATGGATTTCGTTGTCGAAGTACTGGAGGTGTTTTTCAACCTGAATCGTGAGCTGGCCACCAAGATCATGCTGGCCGTCCATACAGAGGGACGGGCAGTCTGCGGATTGTTTACCCGCGACATCGCCGAGACCAAGGCCACGCAGGTCAACCAATACGCCAGGGAGAGCCAGCATCCGCTACTCTGTGAGATCGAGAAGGACGGTTAAACGCCGACCACTTGGGTATGAGGTGAAGCTATGTTAAACCGTGAGCTCGAAGTCACCCTCAATCTGGCCTTCAAGGAAGCGCGCTCGAAGCGTCATGAATTCATGACCGTCGAACACCTTCTGCTGGCTTTATTGGACAACGAGGCTGCAGCCACTGTCTTGCGTGCCTGCGGCGCAAACCTCGATAAGCTCAAGCGTGATCTGCAGGAGTTCATCGACTCCACCACTCCACTGATCCCGGTTCATGACGAGGATCGTGAAACCCAGCCAACGCTCGGGTTCCAGCGCGTGCTGCAACGCGCCGTATTCCATGTGCAAAGCTCCGGCAAGCGCGAAGTCACCGGTGCCAACGTGCTGGTAGCAATCTTCAGCGAACAGGAAAGCCAGGCCGTATTTCTGCTCAAGCAGCAGAGCGTGGCCCGGATCGATGTCGTCAACTACATTGCCCACGGAATCTCCAAGGTTCCAGGGCACGGCGAACACTCTTCCGAAGGTGAGCAAGATATGCAGGACGACGAGGGCGGTGAGGCTTCTTCCTCAGGCAATCCTCTGGATGCCTATGCCAGCAACCTGAACGAGCAGGCGCGTCAGGGGCGTATCGACCCCCTGGTGGGCCGCGAGTCCGAGGTTGAGCGCGTCGCGCAGATCCTTGCTCGTCGTCGCAAGAACAACCCTCTGCTGGTCGGTGAGGCCGGTGTCGGCAAGACCGCCATCGCCGAAGGCCTGGCCAAGCGTATCGTCGACAACCAGGTGCCGGATCTGCTGGCCAGCAGCGTCGTCTACTCGCTGGACCTGGGCGCATTGCTGGCGGGCACCAAGTACCGTGGCGATTTCGAGAAGCGCTTCAAGGCGCTGCTCAATGAACTGCGCAAACGTCCCCATGCCATCCTGTTCATCGACGAGATCCATACCATCATCGGTGCCGGTGCTGCGTCCGGTGGCGTCATGGACGCCTCCAACCTGCTCAAGCCGCTGCTGTCGTCGGGTGATATCCGTTGCATTGGCTCGACCACCTTCCAGGAATTTCGCGGCATCTTCGAGAAAGACCGTGCCCTGGCGCGTCGCTTCCAGAAGGTCGATGTCTCCGAGCCGTCGGTGGAAGACACCATTGGCATCCTGAGAGGGCTCAAGGGTCGTTTCGAACAGCACCACAACATCGAGTACAGCGACGAGGCGTTGCGTGCGGCGGCCGAGCTGGCCTCGCGCTATATCAATGACCGTCACATGCCCGACAAGGCCATCGATGTGATCGACGAGGCGGGCGCCTACCAGCGTCTGCAGCCGGTCGAGAAGCGTGTCAAACGCATCGAAGTGCTGCATGTCGAAGACATCGTGGCCAAGATCGCGCGTATTCCGCCTAAACACGTCAACAGCTCCGACAAGGAACTGCTGCGTAACCTGGAGCGCGACCTCAAGCTCACCGTCTTTGGTCAGGATGCAGCCATTGACTCGCTGTCCACGGCCATCAAGCTGTCGCGTGCCGGGCTCAAGTCGCCCGACAAGCCTGTCGGTTCGTTCCTGTTTGCAGGCCCGACCGGCGTCGGCAAGACCGAAGCGGCTCGCCAGCTGGCCAAGGCGCTGGGTGTCGAGCTGGTGCGTTTCGACATGTCCGAGTACATGGAGCGTCACACTGTATCGCGGCTGATCGGTGCGCCTCCGGGCTATGTCGGCTTCGATCAGGGTGGTCTGCTGACTGAGGCCATCACCAAGCAGCCGCATTGCGTGTTGCTGCTCGACGAGATCGAGAAGGCGCATCCCGAGGTCTTCAACCTGCTGCTGCAGGTCATGGACCACGGTACGCTGACCGACAACAATGGTCGCAAGGCGGACTTCCGCAACGTGATCCTGATCATGACCACCAACGCTGGTGCCGAAACCGCTTCGCGGGCTTCGATTGGCTTTACTCACCAGGATCACTCCTCCGATGCCATGGAAGTGATCAAGAAAAGCTTCACGCCTGAGTTCCGTAACCGTCTGGACACCATTATCCAGTTCGGCCGCCTCAGTCACGAAGTCATCAAGAGTGTGGTGGACAAGTTCCTCACCGAGCTGCAGGCGCAACTGGAGGACAAGCGCGTTCTGCTCGAAGTCTCCGATGCGGCGCGCAGCTGGCTGGCGCAGGGTGGCTACGACGCGGCGATGGGAGCCAGGCCGATGGCGCGCCTGATCCAGGACCGCATCAAGCGCCCGCTGGCAGAAGAGATTCTGTTCGGCGAGCTGTCAGAGCATGGTGGCGTGGTGCATATCGACATCAAGGATGGCGAGATCACCTTCGACTACGAGACCACCGCAGAAATGGCCTGATGCTGTATGGCCCGCCTCGCAAGGGGCGGGTCGCAGGCGCTTGCAAAGGCAATCTGCAGAAACGACAAAGCCCGGCAATGCCGGGCTTTGTTGTCTAAAGCGTGCGTACTTAACGAGCGCGGTAGGTGATGCGCCCTTTGCTCAGGTCGTAAGGCGTCAGTTCAACGCGCACCTTGTCGCCGGTCAAAATACGGATGTAGTTTTTGCGCATCTTGCCGGAGATGTGCGCAGTTACGACGTGCCCATTTTCCAACTCCACGCGAAACATGGTGTTGGGCAGGGTGTCGACGACAGTGCCTTCCATTTCGAAGCTGTCTTCTTTCGACATGCAGTAAAGCCCTCGGGTTTCAAATGAGTGGCCCGGTGCAAGTGGCGCCAGGCAAAAGCGGCGTGCATTGTGCCCGAAAAATGCCTGTTACGCCAAGGACTTCAATACAGAGTGACCCATCTTTGATTGGTGAGCAGCTCAATGGGGCGATATTGGGTCTTGTAATTCATCTTTTTGCAGTTTTTTATCCAGTAACCCAGGTACACCGCATGCAGATTCAAGCGGGCGGTCTCGGCGATTTGCCAGAGGATGGCATAGCGACCCAGGCTGCGGCGTTCTTCGTTGGGTTCGTAGAAGGTGTACACCGCCGAAAGACCGTTGGGCAGCATGTCGGTGGCGGCGATGGCCAGCAGGCGGCCTTCGGCACGAAACTCGTAAAAGCGTGAAAACGGCAGGTCACGCACCAGAAAAGTAATGAACTGGTCGCGACTGGGCGGAAACATGTCGCCGTCGGCGTGGCGCTGCTCGATATAGCGCTGGTACAGGTCGAAATATTCCTGGGTGAACGTCGGCTTGACGCTGCGCACCTGCAAGTCTGCATTGCGCTTGATGATGCGCTTCTGCTGCCGGTCTGGCACAAACAGGTCTACCGGGATGCGCGCCGCAATGCAGGCGCTGCAATTCTGGCAGTGCGGCCGATACAAATGATCGCCACTGCGGCGAAACCCCATGTCCGACAGGTCGGCATACACCTGCACATCCATAGGCTGACTGGGATCCAGGAACAAGGTGGTGGCTTGTTCATCGGGCAAGTAGCTGCAGGCGTGGGGTTGAGTGGCATAAAACTTTAGCCGTGCCAGCTCGGTCATGGTTGCCCCCGTTATATAAACCGTTACCAAGAGTGTAAGCCAGCCTGTCAAACTCGCCTAGGCAACCAGTCGGCGTTATTTTTGACATCGAGGTGCCTGCGCAGGTACTCGGCAAAGTCCTGGCGGGCAATCGAACGTGCTCCCAGGCTTTGCAGGTGCTGGGTCGGCATCTGGCAATCGATCAGCACAAAGCCCCAGGCCTTGAGGCGCTCCACCAGAGTCGCAAAGCCGACCTTGGAGGCATTGTCGGCGCGGCTGAACATCGATTCGCCGAAAAACAGCTGCCCCATGGCCAGGCCATACAGGCCGCCGACCAGCGCATCGCCGTCCCAGACCTCCACGCTGTGGGCGTGGCCTTGCTCATGCAGTCGCCGATAAGCGTCCTGCATTTGCCGGGTGATCCAGGTTTCCTGCGCATAGCTGCGTGGCTCGGCGCAGGCCTGGATGACGGCGGCAAAATCCTGATCGAACGTCACCCGGTAACGCTGCTGGCGCAATAGCTTGCCCAGGCTGCGCGACACATGCAGTTCTTCAGGAAACAGCACGGTGCGCGGGTCGGGCGACCACCACAGAATGGGCTGCCCATCCTGAAACCATGGAAAGCAGCCATGCCGATAAGCCCGTACCAGGCGTTCTGCCGACAGATCGCCGCCGGCGGCCAGCAGCCCGTCGGGCTCGCGCAGGGCCTTGTTCAGGGGCGGAAAATCCAGGCTGTTGCGTTGTAACCAGGTCAACATGGCGTCAGGGTTCCTCGCAAGGGAAGGGGAGGGCAGTGCCGCCTGTGCAACTCTATACCGCAAAGACGGTCACAAGCAGGCCATTCTGGATGGGTTGTACGTCATAAGCCTTTGTCACGAAAGAGAATGCATGCTCAAATTAGGCCTTCTCGGCGGTACTTGAAGATGCCTGACAGACTCGCAGGCAGGCAAAGCCGTACAATGCCCACTTTGCGCGTTATCATTCAAGTCGCCGTTCGTGGTCGTTCATTAGAGTTGTTCGCGCGCTTGCGCAGGAAATAAAGCGTTTTGAAGAAATCCACACCAGCACCCGCAGCTGTACCCCTCTGGCGGCAGCAGTTGCATTATCGGCTCAAGGAAGGGGCATTGATCGCCTTCGGTTTCCTGTGCCTGTATCTGATGATGTCGTTGCTGACCTACGACCAGAGCGATCCCGGCTGGAGCCATACCAGCAGCAATGCCACCGAGGTGCAGAACGCGGCGGGCCGCGCGGGCGCCTTCAGTGCCGACATCCTGTTCATGGTCCTGGGCTATTTCGCCTACATCTTCCCCTTGCTGCTGGCCATCAAGGCCTGGCAGGTCTTCCGCCAGCGGCACGAGCCGTGGCAGTGGAGTGGCTGGCTGTTTTCCTGGCGCACCATCGGTCTTGTGTTTCTGGTGCTGGCGGGCGCTGCGCTGGCGCACCTGCATTTTCATTTTGCCGCAGGCTTTCCGGGTTCCGCCGGTGGCGTACTGGGCGAAGTGCTGGGCGACCTGGCCAAGCGGGCACTGAACATCCAGGGCAGCACCCTGTTGTTCATTGCCCTGTTTCTGTTTGGCCTGACCGTGTTTACCGACCTGTCGTGGTTCAAGGTCATGGACATGACCGGCAAGATCACGCTGGACCTGTTCGAGTTGCTGCAAGGTGCGGTCAGCCGCTGGTGGGCCGCGCGCGTCGAGCGCAAGCAAATGGTCGCCAAGCTGCGCGAAGCCGACCTGCGCGAGGCCGTGCGTGCGCCGGTGGTCGCCGAGCGCCGTGAGCCGCAAGTCAAGCCGCGCGACAAGGTCTTTGAGCGCGAGCAGCCGGTCAGCCGTCCCGTGCCTCCGGTGTCGATGCCTGCGGCGGCGCCACCGGTGCCTGCTGCGGTCATTGCGCCTGGCATTGCTGCTGTGGCTGCCCCGTCACTGGCCAAGCCTGCGCCGGCTGCGCAAGAGCTGCCCGTCGAGCGCGCCAAGCCTGCGCCGGCAATCATCCCGCCGGCACCGCCCAAGCCGCTGGAGCCGGCACCGCGTCCGGCGCCTGCGCCGTCGTTCATCGACAGTGCGGTGGCGGGCACGCTGCCGCCGCTGTCGATTCTCGACCCGGTCGAAAAGAAGCCGCTCAACTACTCGCCGGAATCGCTGGACGCGGTCGGCAAGCTGCTGGAAATCAAGCTCAAGGAATTCGGCGTCGAGGTCTCGGTGGATTCCATCCATCCGGGCCCGGTGATCACCCGTTACGAAATCCAGCCGGCCGCCGGCGTCAAGGTCAGCCGCATCGCCAACCTGGCCAAGGACGTTGCCCGTTCGCTGGCGGTGACCAGCGTGCGGGTGGTCGAGGTGATTCCCGGCAAGACCACGGTGGGTATCGAGATTCCCAACGATGACCGGCAAATGGTGCGCTTCTCCGAAGTGCTGTCCTCGCCCGAATTCGAAGCGGCCAAGTCACCGGTGCCGCTGGCGCTGGGGCATGACATCGGCGGGCGTCCGGTCATCACCGATCTTGCCAAGATGCCGCACTTGCTGGTCGCCGGTACCACCGGTTCCGGTAAGTCGGTGGGCGTCAACGCCATGATCCTGTCGATCCTGTTCAAGTCAGGCCCGGAAGACGCGCGCCTGATCATGATCGACCCGAAAATGCTCGAACTGTCGATCTACGAAGGCATTCCACACCTGCTGTGCCCGGTAGTGACCGACATGAAGGACGCCGCCAACGCCTTGCGCTGGAGCGTCGCCGAGATGGAACGGCGCTACAAGCTGATGGCGGCCATGGGCGTGCGTAACCTGGCCGGCTTCAACCGCAAGGTCAAGGACGCCGAGGAGGCGGGCACACCGCTGGGCGACCCGCTGTATCGCCGTGAAAGCATTCATGACGAAGCGCCGCTGCTCAAGACCCTGCCGACCATCGTGGTGGTGGTGGATGAATTCGCCGACATGATGATGATCGTCGGCAAGAAGGTCGAAGAGCTGATTGCCCGGATCGCCCAGAAAGCCCGGGCCGCCGGTATTCACTTGATCCTCGCCACCCAGCGTCCGTCGGTGGATGTGATCACCGGCCTGATCAAGGCCAACATTCCAACCCGCATGGCCTTCCAGGTGTCGAGCAAGATCGACTCGCGGACCATCATCGACCAGGGCGGCGCCGAGCAATTGCTCGGCCACGGCGACATGCTCTACATGCCGCCAGGCACCAGCCTGCCGATTCGGGTACACGGCGCCTTCGTGTCCGACGAAGAAGTGCACCGGGTCGTCGAAGCCTGGAAAATGCGTGGCAGTCCAGACTACAACGACGATATTCTGGCCGGCGTCGAAGAGGCCGGCAGCGGCTTCGAGAACGGCGGTGGCGGTGAGGGCGGCGACGACAGCGAAAGCGATGCGTTGTACGACGAGGCGGTCAGGTTCGTGCTCGAAAGCCGCCGTGCATCGATTTCTGCGGTACAGCGCAAGCTCAAGATCGGCTACAACCGCGCTGCCCGAATGATCGAGTCGATGGAAAACGCAGGCGTCGTCACCCCGATGAACACCAATGGTTCACGTGAGGTCATCGCGCCGGCTCCGATGCGCGATTGATGATTGAATGTTTACAACACCGACAGCGTGCTGGTCACGCTGTCGCTATTTCAGCGAATCCAATGAGGAATCCCATGCGTCTTATCCGCATGTTACTGGCCACTGCTCTGACCTTCTCCACCGTGGCGGCGCATGCCGACAGCAAGGACGTGGCACGCCTGACCCAATTGCTGGAAAAATCCCAGACCCTGACCGGGCGCTTCTCGCAGATGACCCTGGACGGCAGCGGCACCCAGTTGCAGGAAACCACCGGTGAAATGACCTTGCAGCGTCCTGGCCTGTTCAACTGGCACACCGATGCGCCGCAGGAACAACTGATGGTCTCCGACGGCAAGAAAGTCTCGCTGTGGGACCCGGACCTGCAACAAGTCACGATCAAGACCCTGGATCAGCGCCTGACCCAGACCCCGGCGCTGCTGCTGTCGGGCGATGTGTCGAAGATCAGTGAAAGCTTTGACATCACCGCCAAGGAAGCCGGCGGCGTGCTTGACTTCACCCTCAAGCCCAAGAGCAAGGACACGCTGTTCGACAACCTGCGCCTGTCGTTTCGCAATGGCCTGATCAACGACATGCAACTGGTTGATAACGTCGGCCAGCGCACCAATATCCTGTTTACCGGGGTCAAGGCCAACGAGCCGGTCCCGGCCGGCAAGTTCCAGTTCCAGGTGCCTAAGGGCGCGGACGTCATTCAGGAATAAGAGGCTTTTACCCAGGACCATGGACCTGTTCAGTCGTGAACCCATCGCTCAGCCCCTGGCCGCCCGCTTGCGGGCGACCAATCTGGACGAGTACGTCGGCCAGGAGCATGTGCTGGCCCACGGCAAGCCCCTGCGCGAAGCACTGGAACAGGGCGCGCTGCACTCGATGATCTTCTGGGGCCCGCCGGGAGTGGGCAAGACCACCCTGGCCCGGCTGCTGGCCAAGGTGTCCGATGCGCACTTCGAAACCGTCTCGGCAGTGCTGGCCGGCGTCAAGGAAATCCGTCAGGCCGTCGAGATCGCCAAGCAGCAAGCGGCGCAATACGGCCGGCGCACCATCCTGTTCGTCGACGAAGTGCACCGCTTCAACAAGTCCCAGCAAGATGCCTTTCTGCCCTATGTCGAGGACGGCACGCTGATTTTTATCGGCGCGACCACCGAAAACCCCTCGTTCGAACTCAACAACGCCTTGCTCTCCAGGGCGCGCGTCTATGTGCTGAAAAGCCTCGACGAAGCTGCGCTGCGCAAGCTGGTGCAACGTGCGCTCAGCGAAGACCGTGGCCTGGGCCAGCGTCATCTGCGCCTGAGCGATGAAGGTTTTGTCACCCTGATGGCGGCTGCCGATGGCGATGGCCGGCGCATGCTCAACCTGCTGGAAAATGCCTCGGACCTCGCCGAAGACGGTAGCGAGATCGACAACGAACTGCTGCAAAGCCTGCTGGGCGACAGCCGGCGGCGTTTCGACAAGGGCGGCGAGGCGTTCTACGACCAGATCTCGGCGCTGCACAAATCAATTCGGGGCTCCAACCCCGATGCCGCGCTGTACTGGTTTGCACGCATGATCGACGGTGGTTGCGACCCGTTGTACCTGGCGCGCCGCGTGGTGCGCATGGCCAGCGAAGACATCGGTAACGCCGACCCGCGCGCCTTGCCGCTGTGCATGTCGGCCTGGGATGTCCAGGAGCGGCTGGGCAGCCCGGAAGGCGAACTGGCCGTGGCCCAGGCCATCGTTTATCTGGCCTGCGCGCCGAAAAGCAACGCGGTGTACATGGCCTTCAAGGCGGCGATGCGCGATGTGGCCGAAAACGGCTCGATGGAAGTGCCGCTGCACCTGCGCAACGCGCCCACCAAGCTGATGAAACAACTGGGTTACGGTGAAGAATACCGCTACGCCCACGACGAACCTGACGCCTATGCGGCTGGCGAAGACTACTTTCCCGATGAACTTGAGCCGCGCCAGTACTACGAGCCGGTGCCTCGCGGCCTGGAACTGAAAATCGGCGAAAAGCTGCGTCATCTGCACGCACTGGACGCTGCCAGCCCCCGGCAGCGGAGAAAGTCGTGATTCAGACCATTCTTGCGGTGTCGATTGCCGGCATCGCTGGTACATTATTGCGCTTCGCAACCGGCAACTGGGTCAGCGCCCACTGGCCGCGGCACTTTTATACAGCCACTCTGGCGGTCAATCTGGTCGGCTGCCTGATCATCGGCGTGCTGTATGGCCTGTTTCTGATTCGTCCGGAAGTGCCGATCGAGATTCGCGCCGGCCTGATCGTCGGTTTTGTAGGGGGTCTGACGACCTTTTCATCCTTTTCACTGGATACGCTGCGCCTGCTTGAAAGCGGGCAGGTACCGCTAGCCTTCGGCTATGCCGGTATCAGCGTGTTTGGCGGCCTGCTCGCAACCTGGGTGGGCCTGACTTTGACCCGACTTTGATAGACGAGAGAACGATATGCTCGATTCCAAACTGCTGCGTACCCACCTTCAGGACGTAGCGGATCGCCTGGCGTCCCGTGGTTTCACCCTGGATGTAGCCCGTATTGAAGCGCTTGAAGCCAAGCGCAAGGTTGTCCAGACCCAGACCGAACAGCTGCAGGCCGAGCGTAATGCCCGTTCCAAATCAATCGGTCAGGCCAAGCAACGTGGCGAAGACATCGCACCGCTGATGGCCGATGTCGAGCGCATGGGCACCGAGCTGAGCGACGGCAAGGTCGAACTGGACAATATCCAGGCCGAGCTGGACAGCTTGCTGCTGACCATCCCCAACCTGCCGGACGCTTCGGTGCCGGTCGGCGAAGACGAAGACGGCAACGTTGAAGTGCGCCGCTGGGGCACGCCAACCGCCTTTGAGTTCCCGGTTCAGGACCATGTGGCGCTGGGCGAGAAGTTCGGCTGGCTGGACTTCGAAACCGCCGCCAAGCTGTCCGGTGCCCGTTTCGCCCTGCTGCGCGGGCCGATTGCCCGTCTGCACCGCGCGCTGGCGCAGTTCATGATCAACCTGCACATCAACGAGCACGGCTACGAGGAAACCTACACCCCGTACCTGGTGCAGGCGCCTGCCTTGCAAGGCACCGGCCAGCTGCCGAAGTTCGAAGAAGACCTGTTCAAGATCAGCCGCGACGGCGAAGCCGACCTGTACCTGATCCCGACCGCCGAAGTGTCGCTGACCAACATCGTTTCCGGCCAGATCCTCGATGCCAGACAGCTGCCGCTCAAGTTCGTCGCCCACACGCCGTGCTTCCGCAGCGAAGCCGGTGCTTCGGGTCGTGACACCCGCGGCATGATCCGCCAGCACCAGTTCGACAAGGTCGAGATGGTCAAGGTCGTTGCACCCGAGCAATCGATGGAAGAACTCGAATCGCTGACCGCCAACGCCGAGCGCGTTCTGCAATTGCTCGAACTGCCGTACCGTGTTCTGGCGCTGTGCACCGGCGACATGGGCTTCAGCGCGGTCAAGACCTATGACCTTGAAGTCTGGGTGCCGAGCCAGGACAAATACCGTGAAATCTCCTCGTGCTCCAACTGCGGTGATTTCCAGGCGCGCCGCATGCAGGCCCGCTGGCGCAACCCGGAAACCGGCAAGCCTGAACTGGTGCACACCCTGAACGGTTCGGGTCTGGCCGTCGGTCGTACCCTGGTTGCCGTGCTGGAAAACTACCAGCAGGCTGACGGTTCGATCCGTGTACCTGAAGTCCTGAAGCCGTACATGGGCGGCCTTGAGGTCATCGGCTAAATGGAATTTCTGCCACTGTTTCACAACCTGCGTGGCGGCTGGGTGCTGGTGGTCGGCGGCGGTGAGATTGCCTTGCGCAAATCGCGCCTGCTGGCCGACGCCGGTGCGCTGTTGCGGGTGGTTACGCCTGAGATCGAGCCCCAGTTGCGCGAGCTGGCCGAGCGCAGTGGTGCCGATATTCGCCTGCGCGGCTATGAGCCGGGCGATCTGGACGGCTGCGTGCTGGTCATCGCCGCCACCGACGACGAACCACTCAACGCGCAAGTCTCCAGGGACGCCCGCCAGCGCGGCATGCCGGTCAACGTGGTCGACGCGCCCGCGCTGTGCAGCGTGATCTTCCCGGCCATCGTCGATCGCTCGCCGCTGGTGATTGCCGTGTCCAGCGGCGGCGATGCGCCGGTGCTGGCGCGGCTGATCCGCGCCAAGCTGGAAACCTGGATTCCTTCGACTTACGGGCAACTGGCGGGCCTGGCCGCGCGTTTTCGCCATCAGGTCAAACAGCTCTACCCGGATGTCCAGCAACGCCGGGCGTTCTGGGAAGAGGTGTTTCAAGGCCCGATTGCCGACCGGCAACTGGCCGGGCAGGGCGCCGAAGCCGAGCGCCTGCTGCGCGCCAAGGTTGACGGCGCACCGCCGCATGCGCCCGGTGAGGTGTATCTGGTCGGCGCCGGTCCCGGTGATCCGGACCTGCTGACCTTTCGCGCCCTGCGCCTGATGCAGCAGGCCGACGTGGTGCTTTACGACCGCCTGGTCGCCCCGGCGATCCTCGAGCTGTGCCGGCGAGATGCCGAGCGCATCTACGTCGGCAAGCGCCGCAGCGAGCATGCACTGCCGCAAGAGCAGATCAACAAGCAACTGGTGGACCTGGCCAAACAAGGCAAGCGAGTCGTGCGCCTTAAAGGCGGCGACCCGTTTATCTTTGGTCGCGGTGGCGAAGAGATCGAAGAACTGGCGGCCCACGGCATCCCGTTCCAGGTCGTACCCGGCATCACCGCCGCCAGCGGCTGCGCGGCCTACGCCGGGATTCCGCTGACCCATCGTGACTACGCGCAATCGGTGCGTTTCATCACCGGGCACCTCAAGGACGGCACCACCGATCTGCCCTGGCAAGACCTGGTCGCGCCGGCGCAGACTCTGGTGTTCTACATGGGTTTGGTGGGGCTGCCGACCATTTGCGAGCAACTGATCGCTCATGGCCGTGCTGCCGACACCCCGGCGGCACTGGTCCAGCAGGGCACCACGGTCAACCAGCGGGTCTTCACCGGCACGCTGGCCGACCTGCCGACACTGGTCGCCGAGCACGAAGTGCATGCACCGACACTGGTCATCGTCGGCGAAGTGGTCGTACTACGTGAAAAACTGGCCTGGTTCGAAGGGGCACAGGGTTCGCTCTGAACCCCGTGTAGGTGCACGCTTGCCCGCGACTGAGCGCGAAGCGCTCACAGAAATGTGTGAAACGCTGAACGGTTACGACTGCTGACGCAGCCGGTCGCGGTGATCCGGCATTTCGGCAGAGCGCGCTCCTACGGGGTTTTGTGCAAGCTCATAATCGTTAATCAATCTGCCAGATGCCGTTACCCGTCAACCGCGCCCGGTCATGCCCGACAGTGAAATCCTGCTTCGGCCCTTTGGGGACGATGCCGGTCGGGTTGATCGTGCGGTGGCTGGCGTAGTAGTGGTGTTTGATGTGCTCGAAATCCACGGTCTGCGCCACACCCGGCCATTGGTACAGCTCGCGCAACCAGTTGCTCAGGTTCGGGTACTCGTTCAGGCGCCGCAGGTTGCACTTGAAGTGCCCGTGGTACACCGCATCGAAGCGCACCAGGGTCGTGAACAAACGCACATCGGACTCGGTCAGGTGCTCGCCGGCCAAGTAGCGCTTCTCGCCCAGCAGCACTTCCAGCTCATCGAGCTTGGCAAACACCGCATCGAAGGCTTTTTCATAAGCGCCTTGTGACGTCGCAAAGCCGGCCAGGTACACGCCATTGTTGACGGCCGGGTAAATCTGCTCGTTGAGCGCGTCGATTTCGCCGCGCAAGCTTTCGGGGTACAGGTCCAGGTGATTGCCGGTCAGGTCATTGAACGCCGAGTTGAACATGCGGATGATCTCCGCCGATTCATTGCTGACAATCCGCTTGAGCTGTTTGTCCCACAACACCGGCACGGTGACGCGCCCAGTGTATTCGGGGTCATCTTCGGTATAACGCTGGTGCATGAATTCAAGATCATCCAGCGCATCGCCGCTGGAGCCGGTGCTCTTATCGAAGGTCCAGCCGTTTTCCAGCATCAGCCAGCTGACGACCGACACATCGATGAGCTTTTCCAGGCCCTTGAGCTGACGCACGATCAAGGTGCGATGCGCCCACGGGCACGCCAGCGAAACATACAAGTGATAACGACCGGCTTCGGCCTTGAAGCCACCTTCACCGCTGGGACCGGGTGCGCCGTCCGCCGTCACCCAGTTACGCCGCTGGGCGTTCTCGCGCTGGAACGCGCCTTCCTTGCTGCTTTGATACCACTGGTCGTGCCAGTGTCCGTCGATGAGCAGGCCCATGCTGGACTCCAAACTTTATGAGTAAACGTTGGAGCCCAGTCTATCGGCCAGGGTTCGAACTAAAAGCGCAAATAACCGCCTCTATCGATCGAATAAGGCGATGTATCAGAGAGAACGGTCGCGGTTCTCCCAGAATTGCCGGGCTTGCCCAAAGGCGGCTTCGCGCTCCACGCCCAGCCCGCGCAGGGCCAGCGCCATGGTCGACAGCAACGCCAGTTCGCCGTAACTGTCTTCGACCTCGCCGCGCCAGAACGCCAGCAGATGCTCAGGCTCCAGGGTGGCGGGCTTGACGTGGCGCCGCTCGGACAACGCCGGCCATTCCTCATCCCATTCCTGGCCGGCAGTGGTGCCGTACAGGTGGCTGATGTTGTCGGGATTGACCTCGATTTCACCACCGTCGCCCTTGACCACGATGGCATGGTCGCCCAACAGGCGGCTGGCTTCGCGGTGCACGCTCTGATAGCCAGGGTGAAAAATGCTCTGCAAACCGCAACGCGCCTTCAGCGGGTTGAGCACGCGGGCCAGCGAGTGGATCGGCGAACGCAGGCCCAGGGTGTTGCGCAAATCGATCATGCGCTGCAACTGCGGCGCCCAGTCGGCCAACGGAATAAACGCCAGATGGCGCTGCTGCATGGCGTTATCCACGGCGTTCCAGTCGCGGCACAGCGGGATGTTCAGCAGGCCGAGCAACTGCTCGGTGTACAGCCGGCCAGCGGTGTGTGCGCCGCCGCCATGCAGCAGCACGCGCACGCCGTTATTGGCCAGGCACTTGGCGGCCAGCAGAAACCACGGCAGGTGGCGCTTCTTGCCGGCATAGCTGGGCCAGTCGATGTCGACCTTGATGGCCGGTGCGTTCAGGCGCTCGCGCAGGGCTTCGGTAAAGCCTGCCAGTTCCTCCGGGCTCTCTTCCTTGTGGCGCAGCAGCATCAGGAATGCACCCAGTTGCGTGTCCTCGACTTTTTCGTCGAGCAACATGCCCATCGCTTCGCGGGCCTCTTCGCGGCTCAGGCCACGGGCGCCGCGCTTGCCTTTGCCGAGGATGCGCACAAATTGGGCGAACGGGTGTTCGACGGGTGTTTCGGTGACAAGAGGGCTGTAGTCGGTCATATGCAGTTCGTCGGTTTGGGCAGGCCCGCCAGCCGGGCCGCCAGTTTGGCGGGCCGGCCGTTGAACAGGCGATTGAGGTGCATGCTGTTGCCCTTGTCCGGGCCCAGCTTGAGTGCCGTGTACTTGATCAGCGGACGGGTGGCCGGCGACAACTGGAATTCGGCATAGAACTGGCGCAACACCAGCAGCACTTCTTCATGCTCGGCGCTGAAGTCGATGCCTTCCTCGGCGGCCAGCGCCTGGGCGACCTCCAGCGACCAGTCGGACAGGTTTTCAAGAAAGCCATCCTGATCCAGCGCAATCGCGCGGTCTGCAACAGTGAGATGGGTCATAGCCAGGTATTGACCTTGTCGAAGCGGATGGACAAATCGACAAAGCCCGGATAATCCACCGCGCTTGCATCGGCCGGCAGTGTCAGGCCCCGGGCCTGCAGGTCTTCCTGCAACACGAACAAGCGCTCGCCGAGTGCTGCCAGCGCCGGGTCATCACGGCGCAAGGCGTAGGTGCCATCGCCGCACAGCAGCACGGCATCGCGCTCGCCCAGCACCCGCAGGCAACTGTCCAGGCGGGTATCGGTGAACGGGGAATGGGAAACAACGTGCAAGGTCGCCATCAGATCGTGATCACCTGGTCGTAACGGTCGAAAAGGGCAGCAATGTCGGCGCCGCTGGCCAGCGTGCGAATATCGTCATCCAGCTCGCTGGCCTCGATGCCGCGCTGTTGCAGGCTATGGCCGCAGGCGTACAGCTCATCGACGCCGAACATCGGCAGCGCCTTGAGGTTGGCGGTGACATCCTTTTGCTGCACGGCCGCCGCGTGTTGGCCTGCCTGCAACTGGAACACGCCATCGTCGAGAAACAGCAGGCCCACCGGCAGGTCGAACGCGCCACCGGCCAGCACGATATCCAGCGCCTCACGCGCGCCCGGCCCCGACCAGGGCGCCTGACGGCTGACGATCAACATCGATTTGCTCATGTCAGGGCCCTCCAAAGCAGATCACCCGATCCGCTGTCTGCGCCGCATCGTGCAACTGGCCCAGGCCCGACAACTCCCACGGCGCTTGCAGATTGGCCGCATCGCGCTGATAACGCGTCGCTTCCTCGGCATTCAACACGCCCCGGCGCAAGGCGGCGGCAATGCACACCACGCCATCGAGGCCGTGCGCGGTAATGAACGCGCTCCACTGCCGCGGCAGGTCCTGCTCGTCTTGCGGGGTGACCACCGTGCTTGAGGCGCTGTGCACGCCCTCCTGATAAAAGAACAGGCGCACGATTTCATGCCCGCCGGCCAGCACGGCCTGGGCAAATTGCAAGGCGCGACGGGAAGAGGGCGCATGGGGTGCGCTAAACAGGCAAATAGCGAATTTCATGATCGGCTCAATCAGCGGAACTGGCGCAATGATAAAGAATTCAGGGGCCAGGGTGTGAATTGACGCTGCGTTCGTCCGTGCCGGCCAACAACCCGCGCAACAGCAAATCCAGCGCCGTCAGGGCGTGTTTAAGCCGTGTCGGGCCCTCATCACTCTCGGCGATCCAGAACGCAGCCTCGGTCATGCTCCCGTAAATCAGCAGCGCCAAGGCTTGCGGGTCGGCCTGGGTGATAACCCCTTGCTCGATCAAGCGCCCGATCAAATCCTGCAACGAGCGAACGCACTGGCGCTGCGCTTGCGGTGATGCGGCACCGAATACGGCGCGAGCATCACGCAGCACGATGCGCTGAATCTCAGGTTCCAGAGCCATGTGCAGGTAGCTGCGGCAGCGCTCGTGCAGGCCTTGCCAGGTATTTTCATGGTTGTCGGAAATAGCCTGCAGGCGTGCGTCCATTTCGGCATCGATCTGCTCGACGACCGCCGCCAACAAGCCTTTCTTATCGGTGAAATGGTGATAAAGCGCACCTCGGGTCAGGCCTGCCTGTGCGGTCAGGTCGTCCATCGAGGTGTCGGCGTAGCCACGTTCGCTGAACACGTTGCGGGCGGTGTCCAGCAAGGTGATGCGGGTCTGTTCCATGTCAGCGCGGGTGCGGCGAACCATTGCGTTCTCCTTACATACGTTGCGTATGAATATTTACATACGGACCGTATGTATGTAGCGTTTATACATACGAGATGTATGTATTGTTCGCGCCCCACGCCATTCTGGCAAGCGGGCATGTTCTGGAGAGCACCATGACCAATCCTTACCGCGCACTGTTCGAGGTCCCTGGCGCCGCAGCTTTTGTGCTTGCGGGTCTGATTGCCCGGCTGGCTTTACCGATGATGGGCATCGGCATCATCACCATGCTCGCCCAGTTGCGCGGCAGTTATGCGCTGGCAGGAGCGGTATCGGGCACCTTTGTGCTGACCTATGCGCTGCTGTCGCCACAGATTTCACGGCAGGTGGACCGGCTGGGGCAAGACCGGGTGTTGCCGGTCGCGACCCTGATCAGCGTGGTGGGCGTGTCGGTCCTGTTATTGGCAACCTGGTGGCCGGCGCCAGACTGGACGCTGTTTCTGGGCGCCTGCCTGACCGGTTTCATGCCCAGCCTGCCGGCCATGGTCCGTGCCCGCTGGACGGCGATTTTTCGTGGGCAACCGCGTTTGCGCACCGCCTTTTCGCTGGAAACGGTGCTCGACGAACTGAGCTTTATCGTCGGGCCGCCGCTGGCGGTCTGCCTGAGCGTGATGACGTTTGCTCAGGCCGGCCCATTGGCCGCTGCTGTGCTACTGGCCATCGGTACCGTCTGGCTGGTCCGTCAGCACGCCACACAACCGGCGATTATCGAGGCCATTGCTGGCACACGGTCTGTCTTGCATCTGGCCAGCGTGCGGCTGCTGGCATTGTTGATGATCGCCATGGGCATGATTGTCGGCACCGTGGACATCGTCAGCGTGGCCTTTGCCGAGCAACTGCGGCAACCGGCGGGCGCTTCGCTGGTGTTGTCGGCCTATGCGCTGGGGGCATGTCTGGCAGGGCTGCTGTTTGGTGCATGGCAACAGTCTTTAGCGCTGCACCGGCTGCTGGTGCTGGGCGGGCTGGCCACCGCCGCCACCACACTGCCGTTGATGTGGGTGACCGACCTGTGGATGCTGGCGGCGGCGGTATTCGTGGCAGGGCTGTTCTTCGCGCCAACCATGATCGTGGCGATGTCACTGATCGAGCGCGAGGTGCCCGAGCAACAACTCACCGAAGGCATGACCTGGCTGCTGGCAGGTTTGAACGCCGGTGTCGCGCTGGGCGCGGTGTTGTCCGGGCAAATGGTCGATGTCGCCGGCGCTAGCGCCGGATTCAAGGTGGCATTGACAGCCTCAATGGCCGTGCTGGTATTGAGTGCCTGGGGGAGCCGGCATCTGGCGAATCACAACAGCATCGCCACGCCCAGCACCGGCCAGCCGACCCCCGGCAACCACACTGACCAGCGCGGTGCATAAGGCAGCAGCAACACCAGCCCCAGCCCGGCCAGCGCCAGCAGCCCGAACCAGCCGGGCGCCGCCATGGCCCAGCCCCAGGCCTGCACGCAGCAGGCAAAGCTGGCGGCCAGCAACGTCCAGCCGCTTCCGCGCAGCAGGCGTTGCACGCCTGTGCCGGGGGCGCGTTGGTAAAGCTGTTTGTAGTGCCGCTCAAGGCCCAGGCACAAACTCAAGAAACCGCTGTAGGCCAGCAGCCCGCCGGCGATGATCCACAGGTTCATGTCAGTTGACCTCCATAACCTGCGCGGTTGCATGAAGCGGGGCGCGGGCCTTGACCGGTTGCCCCAGCTTCCAGCGGGCCCAGGCCAGCAGCCCGCCGATGATCACCACCACCGCTTCGAGCCAGAACGTGTCGGCGCGGGTGCCGCTGACCAGGTTCAGCAGCGGCAGGCCGATGCACAGCGCGGCGGTCAGCCCCAGTTGTTCGCGCCAGGCACTCAGCCATGGGCGCACGATGGCGTGGCCCAGGCTGGCCAGCCACACCAGCAGGAACACGTGCACCTCCCAGTCGCCGCGCCCTGGCAAGCCGACCGGCAGCAGGCGGTTGGCCCACAGGTAGGCCACGCAGGCCAGGCTCAAACCGGCAATGACCGCCACGTTGAGGCGCTCGGCGCTGTGATAGAGCACGGCCGCCACACGACCTTCGGCATCGTGGCGACGGCGGCGCTTGACGGTGAACAGCACCACGCCGGTGGCCAGCATCGCGCAACTGGCCAGCCCGCAGAGGAAGTACAGCCAGCGCATCCAGTAGCCGCCGAACTGGGCAAAGTGCAGCCCCGACATGACCTTTTGCGTCAGCACCGTCGCCCGGCTGTCGCTGGGCAGGCGCAGCACCTGGCCGCTGACGCCATCGAACTGCAGGCTCATGCCCTTGGTCAGCTCGATGCGATTACCCAGCACCGGGCGCACCTCGATACGGGCATCGCTGCGTCCGGGGTTGTGGATGCTCAGGCTGGCCACCGGCCCCAACAGCCGTTCGGCTTCACTGAGCACCGGCGCCAGCGCCGTGAGGTCAGCCGGCTGAACGGGCGGTTTTGCTGGCGCACGCTGTCCGCGCTGCTCGGCCACCGGGCCTTCACGCAGCGCCCGGCTCATGCTTTCGCGGTCGCCATCGAACAGCGCATCCATCGCCGCCGGCATATAGATCAGGTAGAAAATCACCAGCCCGGTGTAAGTGATCATCAGGTGAAACGGCAACACCAGCACCGCTGTGGCGTTGTGCGCATCCAGCCACGAGCGTTGGCCCTTGGCCGGGCGGAAGGTGAAGAACTCCTTGAAGAACTTCTTGTGGATCACGATGCCGCTGATCAGCGCCACCAGCATCGCCATCGCTGCCAGGCCCACCGCCCAGATGCCGATATTGCGTGGCAGGTTGAGGGTGAAGTGGAATCGAAAGAAAAAGCCGCCGCCCGCCGTTTCGCGTGCTTGCAGCGCTTCACCGGTGTAGGGATCGAGCAGCGTGCCGCCGCCACGGCGCTGTTCACCGGCCGAGACGCTCAGGTTGGGCGAGCGTTCGGTGGGCAGGCCGATGTTCCAGGCGCTGGCGTCCGGGTGCCTGTCCTGCAGATAGTCCAGCGCCACCTGCGCGGCCTGCACTTGATCGAGGTTGTGCGCCGGAATTTCCGGGCGCATCCAGTTATCGATTTCCTTGTCGAACACCGCCAGGGTGCCGGTCAGGAAAATGCTGAACAGCACCCAGCCGAACATCAGCCCGCTCCAGGTGTGCAGCCACGACAGCGACTGGGTAATCGTTTTGGCTTTCATGCGGCACGCTCCAGCAGTTGCGGCCAGAAGCCGATGCCGGCCAGCGGCACGGCCGTGGCGATGCCTGCCCAGGCGCGCCAGTGGTTATGGCAGGTAAACACCCAGAGAATCACCAGCGTGTACACCACGAACGACAGCAGGGTGGCGCTGACCATCGCGTCGGCCTTGTTCAGTGGCAGCACGCGCGCCAGGGCCGCGGTAAAGGCATAAGTAAACAGATAGCCGCCCGGCACGGCGGCCAGCAGGCGGGAAACGGTGGGCCAGGGAGAAGGTCCGCTCTTCATGCAAAGGTGCTCATCAGACACACGGGATAAGCAAAAACCCGGAATCAACCGGGTTTTTGCCGAGGGGTTTGAATCAGAACGACGTGGTTACCGACGCATAGAACGCACGGCCCGGTTCGTTGTAGGTGCTGGCACCGGCGCTGGTGCCCGCGCCTTCGCGGTACACGCGCTTGTCGAACAGGTTGCTGATGCCGGCGCCGAACGACAGGTTGTCGTTCACTTCATACGTGCTGCCGATGCTCCACAGGTGGTACGGGTCCAGCGTCTTCAACTGGTTGCTGGCGGTCACTGCGGTTTCCTGCAAAGGGTTGGTGGTGCGCGGCTCTTGCTTGCCGTACCAGGTGCCGGTCAGGTTGACCGACAACGCCGGCGTCACCTGCCAGTCGAGCATGCTGTTGACCGTGTACTTGGGCACCACCGACAGCGGGTTGCCGTCGCTGTCTTCGTTGGATTCCATGTAGGTGAGGTTGGTGTTCCAGCTCAGCACATCGCCTGCATTGCCGAGCAAGGGCACGCCGACATAGCCTTCCCAGCCCTTGACCACCGCATCGCTGGCGTTGTCCCAGCGCAGAATGGCTTCGTTGGCCGAGGTGCGGCCGGCCAGGTCGTTGGACGACACGATCTTGTTGTCGTAATCGTTGCGGAAGTAGGTCAGGCCGGCGCTCCATCCGTCGCGGGCAAAGCTGATGCCCAGTTCCTTGTTGATGCTGATTTCCGGGTCCAGGTCCGCGTTGCCCAGCACATAGCAGCCGTTGGAACTCAGGCTGGCAGCGCAACCGTTACCGTTGCTGCGGTACAGGTAGTTGGGGTTGGACTGGTACAGGTTCGGCGCCTTGAACGCACGGGCGATACCGCCCTTGAGGGTGATGTCGTCGGTGATCTTGTACGAGCTGTTCAGGCTCGGGCTCCAGTTGGCGCCGAACTGGTCATGGTGGTCCAGGCGCAGGCCCGGCGTCAGGTACCACTTGGGCGTCAGCTCGATGTTGTCTTCCAGAAACACCGCCATGATGGTCGCGTCCATGTCGGTGGCGCGAGCGCCGGCGGCCGAGTTGGGCAAGGTGGTGCCGATGGCGCGGTCCATGGTGCTCGGGTCGTCGAGCTCCTGGCGGTTCCACTCGGCGCCGACAGTCAGCGTCTGCTGGAACACCAGCTCCAGCGGGATATCCAGCTGGCCTTGGACCAGATAGCTGTCGTAGGTGCTGGTGCTCTTGTCGCTGCCGTTGATATCGCCGTCCACCGAGCCGGTCTGGCCTTCGGGCAGGCGGTTATTGCGGGTCTTCTCGTACTGCGCCAGCAGTTTGGAGGTACCGAACGCCCAGTCGCCGCGATGAGTGACCGAGAAATTCTGCCGGTACATCGTGTTGGTCTCGCGGCCCAGCCAGGTGTTGATGGTGCTGCCGGGCACCAGCGAGTCGGTGCCGCCGGTGCCGACGTCGCCGGTGTAGATATTGCCCTGGCGGCTGTAGCCGGCTTCGAAATCGAGGGTCTGTTGCGGGTCCAGCGCCCAGCTCAACAGGCCGTTGACGTCCTTGTTGCGCACCCCTTCGCGGCCGGCCGCCAGAGAGGCACCCGAAGCCGTATCGGTGTGCGCCTGGTTGATATCGGCGTCGTCGGCGTCGGTCTTGTTCAGGTTGCCGTAGACGCGGAAGGTCAGCGCGTCGGTCAAGGGACCGGCGAGGCTGAACGAGGTGCGCTTGGTCATGCCCTCGGCGTCGTCTTCCGGCAGGTTGGTGAACGCGGTGATCGAGCCGGTGAGCTGGTCGCTCGGGCGCTTGGTGATGATATTGACCACGCCGCCCATGGAACCTGAGCCGTAACGGGCCGCCGCCGGGCCGCGCAGCACTTCGATGCTCTCGACCTGATCGGCCGGCACCCAGTTGCTGTCGCCACGGGTGTCACGTTCGCCGGAGCGGGTGTAGCGCACCGAGTTGCGCGAGGTCACCGGCTTGCCGTCGATCAGGATCAGGGTGTTTTCCGGGCCCATGCCGCGCAGGTCGATCTGGCGGTTGTTGCCGCGCGTGCCGCTGGCGCTGTTGCCGGTCAGGTTGACGCCGGGCATCTTGCGCACGATTTCCGACAGGTCATTGACCGGCGGGCGCTTCTTGATGTCTTCGGCGGTGATCAGCGACACGCCGGAGGCTTGCTTGAGTTCCTCTTCGGCGGTGGCGACCACGTGGGTATCGGTGAGGTGCAGCGCATCCGCAGGTTGCGCCGAGTCAGCGGTTTCGCCCAGTGCCAGCGCCGGGCTGGCGGCCATCAGGGCCATGAAAAGGTGACTTAATCTGAATCGCGGATGCATCTGCCTACTCCTGTTGACGTATGAAAATCAGGAGTGAGGGCGTTTGTATTTCTGCCCCGAAGGCGGCGCTGTTGGCTCGCTCGACTCCCTTAGTGGGTGCAGATGCTACTCATTATCAAATAAGATTAAATATATTTTACATTTTATACACTCGCCAGCCGCAGGTGCACGCGCAGCCCTGGCCCGGCATTCTCCGCCCAGATCTCGCCGTTTTGCGAGACCACCACACTTTGCGCAATCGACAGGCCCAGGCCAAAACCGTCGCCTCCGGGGCGTTCGGCATTCAGGCGAATGAACGGCTGAAAAATCTGCTCCAGTTGGTCGGGCGGCACGCCCGGACCCTGATCCTCGATCCACAGGTGCCAGTGCCGTTCCTCACGCTCGCCGTTGAGCCGCACCACGCCGCCCTCGGGGGAATGGCGTACGGCATTACGCAGAATGTTTTCCAGCGCCTGGGCCAAGCCATTGAGATTGCCCAGCACCTGACAATCGGCGGGCAACTCGCACGGCAGCCGTTCGATGGGCCAGCCGGTCTCGAAGCTGCTGTCCTCGCAGAGCATCTCCCACAACTGCGCGACTTCCACCGGCTCTACGGGCAATTGCGGACGCTCGGTGTCCAGCCACACCAGCTCCAGGGTGTCATCGATCAGTCGCTCCATGATCTGCACCTCGTGCTCCTGGCGCTGGCGCATGGCGTCGATGTCCAGCTCGCGTTCGCCGGCCACCCGCAGGCGGCTCAACGGCGTGCGCAGTTCGTGCGACAAGGCGCGCAGCAGCCGGCGCTGGAATACCACGGTGGTTTCCAGGCGGCCGGCCATCTGATTGAACGAGCGCGCCAGATCGCCCAGTTCATCGCGGCGCCTGGCCACTTTCGGCTCGACCCGTGCCGACAGATCACCGGTACTCAGCGCGTTGGCCTGCCGGCGCAGGGTGGCCATCGGTGCGATCAGCCACCGGTACAAAAGTACTCCCAACAGCAGCGCGAGGGCGCTGGGCAGCACTTGTTGCAGGGCAATTTCCCAGAGGTTGTTGTGCCGCCGCGGGTCCAGGTGCAACGGTAATTCCATCACCAGCCGGGCATCGATCCCCGGCAATGGCGCGTAGAAGTTCGGCCGCCCGCCCGGCCGCCCGACAGGGCTGTCCAGGGCACGGATAAAGTTCAGCCGTGCGTGCTCGTCGGCCAGCACCGGCTGTGACGACAAGGACTCGTCGCGGGCGTCGACCACCACCGCCCAGACCTTTTCGCGCTGGCGTAAATCGCGCAAAAATCCATCCAGCCCCGCACGGCCCTGCTCGCGCCAGACACTGGCCGCCTGGGCGGCATAGTCGGTGAAGACCTTCTTGGTCGACGCCGGCAGAAGGGCGCTGGCGTCATACATGCGCTTGCCCAGGTCCACTTGTAGGCTGACCAGCCACAGGCACAGCAGCGCCAGCAACACGATCAGTTTCCATAGCAACGAATGGCGATTGGGCAGGCTCATGGCACCAGCGGGCTCAGCACATAACCGGTGCCGCGCACGGTCTG
The DNA here is from genome assembly GCF_055284095.1 of Pseudomonas sp. HP_08. Lineage (NCBI taxonomy): Bacteria > Pseudomonadati > Pseudomonadota > Gammaproteobacteria > Pseudomonadales > Pseudomonadaceae > Pseudomonas > Pseudomonas sp. HP_08. Next base: position 58,659 of record NZ_JBTOQC010000002.1, read on the forward strand.
GATATTGCGGCCGTTGTAGCCGATCAGTTGCAGCTTGCGGCGGATACGGCTGACGTGCATGTCGAGGCTGCGATCGTAGGGCGACCAGGCCCGGTGCATGGCCTGCTGATACAGAAACGCCTTGCTCAAGACCTCGCCGACCTGTGCAAGCATCACTTCAAGAATGCGAAATTCGGTGCCGCTCAAGTCGGCCCAGACGCCGTTATGGCTGACATCGCAGCGCTCGGTGTCCAGCGTCAGTTGCAACTCTTCGTGGCGGGTGTTTTTCGCCTCATGTTCGTAGGCCACCCGGCGCAGCACCGCATCGATGCGCACATCCATCTCGCGCATGCTGAACGGCTTGGGCAGGTAATCGTCGGCGCCCTGGCTGAAACCTACAATGCGGTCCTGCTCGGCGCCCAGCGCCGACATCAGGATCACCGGCAGGCGCTGGTGCTCGCGCAACTGGCCGAGAATCTCCAGGCCGCTGCCGTCGGGCAGCATGATGTCCATCAGAATCAGATCGAAGCCTTCGCTGTTGACCAGCGCCAGCACCTCTTTCGCGGTATGCCGCAAGGTCACCGCAAAGCCGCGCTGCTGAAGATGACTGTGCAGGTGCGCGGCGAGCAACGGGTCATCCTCGATCGCCAGAATCCGCGCAGGCGAGCGCAGGGGAGGGTGGGAAAGCATGTTGATACCTGATCTGAGAATGATTCTTTGTCGCGCATTCTGACGAATGTTGAGAAAGATTCCTACAATCGATATGGCATCAATCAGCCCCGGCTGATGCCGTGCTGGCGCAATTTTCGATACAGCGTATTTCGGCTGATCCCCAGGCGCACCGCCACCCGGCTCATGTTCCATTGCTCGGCCTGCACCTGCGCCAGCAACGTCTGGCGCTCTGACTCGCGCAATGGGTCCTGTGCCTGAAGCAGCGACTGAGTGCTGTGCGGCAGTAATTCCTGCACATCCGTCAGGCAAATCCGTCCATCGTCGGACAACGCCAGCAGCGTGCGCAGCACGGTGCGCAACTGACGGACATTGCCCGGCCAGGCATGCGCCAGCAATGCTTCGCGTGCCTGCGACTCAAGGCGGACCGACCGTTGCCCGGCTTCTTCACGCAGCAGCCCATCGAGCAGCGCGCCCTTGTCCGTGCGCTCGCGCAGTGCCGGCAATTGCACGCTGAACCCCGCCAGGCGATAAAACAGGTCCTCGCGAAAAAGTCCTTGCGCCACCCGCGCCGTCAGGTCCTGGTGCGTGGCGCTGATGACCTGCACATCCAGCGGCCGTGGCGTCGCGCCGCCCAATGGCACCACTTCGCGCTCTTCCAGCACCCGCAGCAAGCGGGTTTGCAAGGCCAGTGGCATGTCACCGATTTCATCGAGAAACAGAATGCCGCCGTGCGCCTGTTCCAGCTTGCCGACCATGCCGTCGCGGCGCGCCCCGGTGAAGCTGCCGCCGCGATAACCGAACAGCTCGCTCTCGATCAGTGTCTCGGGAATCGCCGCGCAATTGATCGCCACGAATGGCCGGCTGCGACGCGAGCCTGCGCGATGCAAGGCGCTGGCGAACGCCTCTTTGCCGGTGCCGGTTTCACCGCGCAGCAGCACCGGCACATCGCGCTCCAGCACCCGTGCGGCGCGCTGGAAACTGCGCTGCAGCGCCGGGTCTTGCAGGCACACGCGCTCATCGAGCAGCGCCGGCAACGGTGGCGCAATCACCGGCGCCCTATGCTGCGGCGCCCGCAGTTGCGCATGCAACACGCGCCCGTCAGCCAGGCACAACGGCCAGCAGAGGCCCGGTTGCGGGCTGGCGCGGTCGAGTATCTGTTCAAGCGGCAGCTGGACCAGCGTCGTCAGCGCCTGTCGCGCCAGTTGCGGGCGCGTCAGGCCCAGCAGGTCCAGGGCCATCTGGTTGGCCGAGGTGATCGCGCCGCGCTCATCAAAACCGAGCAAGCCTTCACCCAGCAGGCCGGTAAACCCCGGCTCCGGATGAAAGCGCAGCAAAAAGTGCTGTGGCTGGTGCTGGAGGAAATAGCAGCTCTCGATCAGCCGCGCCGACAGGCTGGTCAGCGACATGGCCTGGAAGCGTTCCTGCAAGGTGCGCTCTTCATGCGCCGACGACACGTTGAGCACCGCCAGCAACTGGCCGTGCGGATCGAAAATCGGGCTGGCCGAACAGGTCAGGCCCGCATGGCGCCCGCGAAAATGCTCATCGCGTCGAATCGTCACGTGTTGGCGCTCGACCAGGCAGGTGCCAACGCCGTTGGTGCCCTCGCAATCCTCGCTCCACATGGCGCCCAGCCACAAGCCTGCGCGCTGAAACTCCACCCGCTCGGCTTCGTCGAGCACGCTGTCGATCACCACGCCCTGCGCATCGGTAAGCAGCACCACATGGCCGCTGCGGCCCAGTTGCTGGTGCAGGCTGTTCATCTGCCAGCGCGCCACGCCGATGATGTGCTCCAGCGGCGCGCGATGATCCTGCAGCCGTGGTTGCTCGACGACGCAAGGCGCCTGCCGGCTGGCGGGGTCGAGGTGATGCTGGTTCAGGCAACGGTGCCAGGAACGGGTGATGGCAAGGCCGGCACCGCTGTGCTCGGTGGCAGGCAGACCGTGTACAGCCTGCAAAACCTGTTGCGCGTGGGCGCTGATCAGGGTCGACGTCATTATTGTTGTTCTCCGCAGTCAAGCTGGGTCTGTCGGCAGCTTAGTTGAAAACGCCCGGCCTTGAAAAATCACCCGCTGGCACACCGTGACACTCTGTCACGGCGCACTGTCCCGGCGATGGCACATCGGCAAGCACCGAAACCGCGATTGATCTGCACGGTAACGCTCTGCGCCGCCGCTTTCAGAAATATGGCCCGAGCCTTGCGATAGCACAGGGGCAAACAAGAACAACAAAGGAAAGCCCGCAATGACTATCGCTATCCAAACCCCGACCGAACAACTCGCCGCCTGGGTCGAGCACTTTGCCGAGCACCTGGCCCGGCGCGACATCGATGCGGCGCTGGGGCTGTTCAACGATGAATGCTACTGGCGCGACCTGGTGCTGTTCAGCTGGAACCTGGTCACCCTGCAAGGCAAGCCCGCCATCGCTGACATGCTCGACGAGCGCCTTGAACACGTCCGTCCCGGGCAATGGCAGCTTGAAGGTGAAGCCACGCTGGGCGACGGCGTGATCGAAGGCTGGATCAGCCTGGAAACCGATACGGCGCGCGGCAAGGGCTATGTGCGCCTCAAGGACGGCAAGTGCTGGACGCTGCTGACCAGCATGCGTGAACTCAAGGGGTTCGAAGAGCCCGCCGGCCGCCGCCGCCCGCAAGGTGCGCAACACGGCCACGGGCATGCCGACAAGCGCAACTGGCTGGAGCGCCGCCAGGACGAACAGGCCGCTATCGGCATCATGACCCAGCCCTTTTGCCTGATCGTCGGCGGCGGGCAGGGCGGTCTCGGCCTGGCCGCGCGGCTCAAGCGCCTCAACGTGCCGACGTTGATCATCGACAAGGCCGAGCGTCCCGGCGACCAGTGGCGCGGGCGCTATAAATCGTTGTGCCTGCACGACCCGGTCTGGTACGACCATATGCCTTACCTGCCGTTTCCCGACCACTGGCCGGTGTTCACGCCCAAGGACCAGATGGGCGACTGGCTGGAAATGTACACGCGCATCATGCAGCTCGATTACTGGCCGCGCACCGAGTGCGTACAGGCCAGCTTCGACGAGCAGACCGGGCAATGGAACGTCGAGGTGCTGCGCGATGGCGAGCCGCACATCCTGCGCCCGACCCAGTTGATTCTGGCCACCGGAATGTCCGGCGTTCCCAATGTGCCGGTGTATCCGGGCAGCGAGAATTTTGCCGGCCAGCAGCACCATTCCAGCCGTCATCCGGGCGGCGATGCCTGGCGCGGCAAGCGTGCGGTGGTGATCGGGGCGAACAACTCGGCCCACGACATCTGTGCCGATCTGGTCGAGAACGGTGCCGAAGTGACCATGGTCCAGCGCTCCAGCACGCACATCGTCCGCTCCGAAAGCCTGATGGAATTTCTGTTTGCCGGGCTGTATTCCGAGGACGCGCTGGACAGCGGCCTGAGCACCGACAAGGCCGACATGCTGTTCGCCTCGATCCCTTACAAGATCATGGGCGACTTCCATCGTCCGGTGTTCGATGCGATTCGCGAGCGTGACCAGGACTTTTATGCGGGCCTGGAAAAAGCCGGCTTCATGCTCGATTTCGGCGACGACGATTCCGGCTTGTTTCTCAAGTACGTGCGCCGGGGTTCGGGGTATTACATCGATGTCGGCGCCTCGCAACTGATCGCCGACGGCACGATAAAACTCAAGAGCGGCGCGGGGCTGGGCGTCGAGCACATCGAAACCGATGCGGTGGTGCTCAACGACGGCACCCGGCTGCCCGCCGACCTGATCGTCTACGCCACCGGCTACGGCTCGATGAACGGCTGGGCCGCCCGGCTGATTTCCCCGGAGGTCGCGGACAAGGTCGGACCGTGCTGGGGGCTGGGCTCGGGCACCACCAAGGATCCCGGTCCGTTCGAGGGCGAACTGCGCAACATGTGGAAGCCCACCGCGCAAACCAACCTCTGGTTTCACGGCGGCAACCTGCACCAGTCACGGCATTATTCGCTGTACCTGGCGCTGCAACTCAAGGCGCGCTTCGAGGGCCTGGAGACGCCGGTGTATCAAGCCCGATAAAGAATCCGGGCGGGCTTTAGCGCTTGCCCAGTTCAATGTCGTTAAACAGGGCAATTCCCTCTGCCGTCCAGTGGAAATTGCCCACCTGCGCTGCCGTCGCCGCCTGGATCAGCCGTTCGGCCACCGGAAAGGTCGAGGCTTCATCGATCAGCAAATCCTGCAAATCGCCATAGGCCTGGCCGCGCTGTTCGGGGCGGGTCGCATTCATCCCGGCATCGAACAACGCCTGCGCCTTGACCAGCGTTTCGGGCTCGTAGGTGTTGGTGGCCATCGTGGTGCTGTACGCCACCCGCGGGTCAAGAATGGTTTGCAGGATGATCGGGTCGGCGCGGGTCATGTAGCTGGAGGTCAGGTCGTATTTACCCGATGCCATGGCCTCGGACCATTCGCCACGGGTCACGACATTGAGCTTCAGCTCGATCCCGACCTTGCGCAACTGGTCCTGAATCAGCACATCGCCCGGCGCCTCGCTGCCCGCCAGGTTAAAGCCCAGGCTCAGGCGCTTGCCGTCCTTGTAGCGATAACCGTCGGTGCCCCTGGCCCAGCCGGCCGCGTCCAGCAGGCGTTCGGCGCCTTGCGGGTCGTAGGCCAGTTTGTCGCTCTGTTTCTTGTAGAACGGCGTGGTGACGTCATACACGCCGCTGACCACCGGAAAATCCGGGGTATAGATGGTGCGCGCATAGGTGGCGCGGTCGATGGATTTCTGCAAGGCCAGGCGCAGTTGCTTGTCGCCCAGCAAACGGCCGTCGCGGGTATTGGGGTAAAGGTTGATCGCCGGCCCCGGCAGCGAGCGGCTCTGGATCGTGGCGCCCTTGGACTGGAAGTGTTTCTGGTCGACCTCGGAGAAGGGCAGGCGCGGCCAGAGGATGTCGAGCTTGCCCTGCACGAACAGGCCGTTGCGCACGCTTTCTTCGGGCACATAGCTGATGTCCACGCTATCGACATGCGCATCGCCCTTGTTCTTCACATTGCTCGATGCCCAGGCGTAGCCGCTGCGCTTGAGCAGACGGGCGCCGACTTCCGGGGTGTAATGTTCAAGCACAAACGGCCCGGTGCCGATGATCTTGCCCAGCGAGCGCTCTTGCGCGCTGAGCGCATAGGAGGCGGGCGCCAGAATTGCCAGGTTGGTGGTTGAAGTGGCTTGCAGGAAGCCGGCGTTGGGGCGTGACAGCACCAGCTTGATCGTAAAATCATCGACCACTTCGGCATGCTCGTAACCGGCCAGGTAGGTCGCGCCAAAGGTTGCCGGCAGTTGCGTGGCGAACGCCTTGTTGCTGTCGAACGACGCCTTGACCGCCTTGGCATCGAAGCGCTCGCCATTGCTGAACGTCACGTCCTGACGCAAGTGAAAGGTGTAGGTCAGCGCGTCGTCACTGATCTCCCAGCTTTTGGCCAGCCAGGGAATGATCGCACCGCTGTCCGGGTCCTGGTCGGTCAGCGACTCGACCACATTGCGCAACAGCACGCGGTGTTCCAGCCAGTAGACCTGGAAGGGGTCGACACTGACGAGCATGGTGTTGTCACTGAAAAAGGCGATGCGCAGGTTTTTGCCCGACCCGGTTTCGCCTTCGGTGGGCGAACAGGCCGCCACACTCAGCGCCAGGGCGCAGGCAGCAAACAGGCGTGTGGCGAGGTGCAGGGTGCTTTTCGGGAGCAAGGCGGTGCGCATGAAGTCCTCTCGATTTCAGCTGGCTGACGCGGTGTGCGCAAGCCATGTGAGAGCGATGAGGTGGTGGTGGGCTCGCTCGGCTAGTGGTTACGTTGCGACCGTAGTCATATAACCAGCATCCGTAAAAGGCTTTTTAGCTATAAGCTAATTATGAAAATTGTTGATTTTGTTGTTATTTTTTATGTCCTGGATGTATTTAATTGTCAGCCGTTTCAGGACTTGGCGAGCCGCGCCAGAATATCTGCAAGGCAGGTGTCGAGAATCTCGTCTGCCAGCGGCGAATCGTCCGGGCAGGCTCTGGACATCACCACAGCCCCCATTGCCTGGGCAATCAGACTGATCATTCTGGCGCGGCGCTGCGGCTCATGTTTGGCCAGCATGCCTTCGATGCCATTGGCGAAAATCGCCTTGATGTCGTCTGACTGACGCGACGCATCCGCGCCCAGCGCCGCCATGGTGCAACCCTGATCGGGCGAGTCGCGGTGTTCGCGCGACAGGTAGCGCCTGAAGCGCTCGGCCGTGTCCAGGCTATCGCTGTTTTCCAGGCCCTTGGAGATTCCGCAGGCCGCCGCTTCCGCGATCAGATCGGCCTTGGAAGCAAAATGCTTGTAGAACCCGCCATGGGTGAAACCGGCAGCCGCCATCAAGTCCGCGACACTCACGCCGTCATAGCCACGCTCACGAAACAGCGCCGAAGCGGTCTCGACGATGTGCGCGCGATTGGCTTGTACCTGGGCTTTGCTGACCCGCATGTTTGAACCCTCTGCTGTCATCGACTGATCAGGCGCTGAGCATACATTGATGTCGAGCGTCATCAAAGCAGGTTGACAACAAAGATGACGATCGTCATCTTAATCGCCGACTGATTTTCTCGATTTCCCACGGAGAGTTCCATGTCCAGCGACATCCTGTTTACGCCTTTCACGCTCAAAAGCCTCGACCTGCCCAACCGCATCGTCATGGCGCCAATGACCCGTGGCCAGGCCCCGGACGGCATTCCCGGCACTCAGCACGCCGAGTACTACCGTCGCCGCGCGGCGGGCGGCGTAGGCCTGATCCTGACCGAAGGCACGGTGATCGACCGGCCGGCCTCGCGCAATATGCCGGGCATTCCGTTTTTCCATGGCGAGCCTGCGCTGAACGGCTGGGCCGGTGTCGCCGAGGCCGTGCACGCGGCAGGCGGTCGAATCGGTCCGCAGATCTGGCACACCGGCTCGACCCGCGCCCGTGGCGAATGGGTACCCGATGCCCCGGTCGAAAGCCCGTCCGGGCTGGTCGGCCCCAATGACCCGCGCGGTGTGGAAATGACCCTTGAAGACATCGCCGACACCGTGGCCGCGTTTGCCCGTGCCGCCGCCGATGCCAAGCGCCTGGGTTTCGATACCGTTGAACTGCACGGTGCCCACGGTTACCTGATCGACCAGTTCTTCTGGCCGGGCACCAACACCCGCACCGACGCCTTTGGTGGCGCGACGATTGCCGAACGCGCGCGCTTTGCCGCCGAGGCGGTCAAGGCTGTACGCGCCGCCGTGGGGCCGGACTTTCCGCTGATCCTGCGGGTCAGCCAGTGGAAGCAGCAAGACTACGCCGCACGCCTGGCCACCGATCCACAAGGCCTGACCGAATGGCTGGCGCCGCTGGTCGAGGCCGGCGTGGATATTCTGCACTGCTCGCAACGGCGCTTCTGGGAGCCGGAATTTCCTAAAATCGACGGCGAAGAAGGCCTCAACTTTGCCGGCTGGGCGAAGAAAGTCACGGGGGCTGCGACCATCAGCGTCGGCTCGGTGGGCCTGGATGGCGATTTCTTCGGCGCCTTCGGCGGCCAGGGCTCGGGTGCCGCCGCGCTGGACAACCTGCATGCACGGCTGGAGCGTGAAGAGTTCGACCTGATCGCCGTAGGCCGTGTACTGATCTCGGACGCCGAATGGGCCAACAAGGTCCGCACCGGGCAGACCGAGTCGTTGCAAGGGTTCAAGGCCGAGGATCTGGCGACACTGGCGTAAACCTGGGCGCAGGACTGGCCTGAGCCGGGAAGCAGGCACCGCATAACGGCCTTCCCGGCTAAAGCCGGTCCTACGCAGTCGACTCCGTTTCAGCCGCGTTCCAGTAACAACGCAACGCCCTGGCCACCGCCGATGCACAGCGTGGCCAGACCTTTCTTCGCATCGCGCTTGAGCATCTCGTGCACGAGCGTCACCACCACGCGGCAGCCTGACGCGCCGATCGGGTGGCCCAGAGCGATGGCGCCGCCGTTGACGTTGACCTTGTCACTGTCCCATTGCAGTTCCTGACCCACCGCCAACGCTTGCGCGGCAAACGCTTCGTTGGCTTCGATCAGCTCCAGCTCGTCCAGAGTCCAGCCAGCCTTGGCAAGACTTGCACGGGTCGCCGACACCGGCGCAATGCCCATGATCGCCGGGTCCACGCCGGAACTGGCATAGGCCTTGATGCGCGCCAATACCGGCAGGCCCAATTGCTCGGCTTTTGCCGCACTCATCAGCAGCACCGCCGCCGCACCGTCATTGACGCTGGAGGCGTTGCCGGCTGTCACGCTGCCGTCGCTCTTGAACGCCGGTTTCAGCTTGGCCAAGGATTCTGCCGTGGTGCCGGCGCGCGGTTGTTCGTCGTTGGCAAACGCCACCGGATCGCCCTTACGCTGCGGAATCAGAATCGGGGTGATTTCATCGCTAAAGCGCCCGGACTCGATGGCGTGCAGGGCTTTTTCCTGTGAGCGTGCCGCGAATGCATCCTGCGCCTGGCGCGAGATATCGAATTTGCTCACCAGATTCTCAGCGGTGATGCCCATGTGGTAATCGTTGAAACTGTCCCACAGGCCGTCGCTGATCATGCTGTCGAGCATTTGCGCATGGCCCATGCGCAAACCGGTGCGCGCCTTGGGCAGCACATAGGGCGCCAGGCTCATGTTTTCCATGCCGCCGGCAACGATCACCTCGGCATCGCCGCAACGGATGCTCTGCACGGCCAGGTGCAACGCCTTCATGCCCGAGCCACAAACCTTGTTGAGGGTCAGCGCCGGCACGGTGTGCGGCAAGCCTGCATGAATCGCCGCTTGGCGTGCGGTGTTCTGCCCGGCACCGGCGGTCAGCACATGGCCCAGAATCACCTCATCGACCTGCTCGGCGCCCAGCCCGGTCTGCTCCAGCAAACGGCGGATGACGGCAGCGCCCAGTTCGACAGCGGGCGTATTGGCCAGTGAACCCTGAAAACTGCCGATGGCAGTGCGTGTGGCGGCGACGATGACGACGTCTTGCATGAAAGTGCTCCTTGTTATTGTGTGCCGAGCGAACTCTCGTAGGAGCTGCTTTAGCTGCGATCGAGCGCGTAGCGCTCGCAGAAATTGTCCAAATGCTGAATTTTACGACTGCTGCGCAGCCGTTCCCGGCTAAAGCCGGTCCTACGAGGCCGTGTTGTTCTTAACTGATCAGCATTAGTCCGCAGTAGTGTCAGTAGCCAGCTTCTGCCCATTCCTGACGTTTGTTAAGTTTGTTTTCTTGTGCCATTGATTTGTAAATCAAATCAATCCTCACACCGAATGCAATAAAAACTGCTGCACCGCCTTGGCCTCGGCGGTGACCAGGGTTTTCTCGTTCCAGACCAGCCCCAGTTCCATGTCCGGCACCGGATCACTGAGCGTGCGGGTTTCCAGCCGCCGGCCCTCCAGCGACCAATGGCGAAAAACCATTTTCGACAGCACGGTCACGCCAAAGCCGTTCGCCACCAGCCCGCGCAGGGCTTCCATCGAGCTGGTCCTGAAGGCGACGCGCGGGCTGAGCCCGCATTGTTGCCAATAGCGGTTGGTCGAGGTTTCGCCTTCATCGACGGTAAACATCAGGTAGGGCAGCGGCTCGATGTCCTTGAGGCTGATCTTTTGCGCCTGCAGCAACGGATGGTCCACCGGCAGCCAGATTTCACGCTTGGACTGCATCAACACCGCCTTGCTCAGCGCAAGATCCGGCGCCGAGTTGGAGACGATGATCAACCCCAGATCAAGCGAGCCATTGGAGACGGCCTGCTCGATGGCCACCCGGTCCATGTCCTGCAAATCGAACTCGACATTCGGGTAGCTGCGCCGAAAGCGCATCAGCACCGTCGGCAGGTAATAACCCAGCACCGTGTAGCTGGCGCCGATGCGCACCGTGCCGCTGATCGCCGCACCGGTGCTGAGCGGCTCGCTGACCGCATCCTGCACGGCATTCAGAATCGAGCGGGTGCGCTCCAGAAAACGGTGGCCTTCCAGGGTCAGCCGCACGCCATAGGGCAGGCGTTCGAACAGGCTGACATTGAGCGTCTGCTCCAGTTGCGCAATGGCGGCGGTGATCGCCGATTGCGAAATATGCTCGCTGGCGGCCGCCAGCGAGAACTGGCCCATTTCGGCGGCGGCGCGAAAGTAGCGCAGTTGGCGAAGGGAAATATCACGGGGATGCGCCATCTGTTTTTTTTATACCTGATGTCTGTTTTTAGAAATTTACGATAGCCCAAGCGCCGGATAACGTAATTGAAAACCGCTCGATTATAAAAATAACAGCCTGAGGAACCGCCGCATGAGCAGCAAAGCTCCGACTATCGACAGGGCTCCGACCCTCGACGACAAGTACCTGCAGGCCTCGGGCACGGTCCTGATGACCGGCGTCCAGGCCCTGGTCAGGCTGCCGATGATGCAACGCCAGCGCGACCAGGCCTCCGGCCTCACCACCGCAGGCTTTATCTCCGGCTATCGCGGCTCGCCCTTGGGCGGCTTCGATCAGGCGTTGTGGAAAGCCCGCGACCACCTCGATACCCAGCACATCAAATTTCACCCCGGCCTTAACGAAGACCTGGCGGCGACCTCGTTGTGGGGCACCCAGCAGGTCAACCTGTTCGAGGGCGCCGAGTACGACGGCGTGTTCGGCATGTGGTACGGCAAGGGGCCGGGCGTCGACCGCTGCGGCGATGTCTTGCGCCACGCCAACGCCGCCGGCACCTCGCAATTTGGCGGCGTGTTGGCCATCGCCGGCGATGACCACGGCGCACGTTCTTCTTCACTGCCGCACCAGACCGAGCACATTTTCAAGGCGGTGATGATCCCGGTGCTGGCGCCCTCGGGCGTGCAGGAATACCTCGACTACGGCCTGCACGGCTTTGCGATGTCGCGCTATTCGGGCTGCTGGGTGGCGATGAAGGCGGTGGCCGACACTGTTGAAAGCGGCGCGGTGGTCGATATCAGCCTGGACCGGGTCAACCCGGTCATTCCCGATTTCGAACTGCCGGCCGGTGGCCTGAACATTCGCTGGCCAGACCCGCCGCTGGCCCAGGAACAACGGCTCATGGAGCACAAGCTCTATGCAGTGGCCGCCTATGCGCGGGCCAACGGCCTGGACCGCATCGTGCTGGACGCGCCCAAGGCGCGGATCGGCATCGTCACCTCCGGCAAGTCGTACCTCGATGTCTGCCAGGCGCTGAAAATTCTCGGCATCGATGAAGCCCGTGCCGCGCAACTGGGCCTGCGCGTGTACAAGGTCGGCATGGTCTGGCCGCTGGATGCCGAAGGCGTGCGGCACTTCGCCGAGGGCCTGGAAGAGATCATCGTGGTCGAAGAAAAGCGCCAGATGATCGAGTACCAGCTCAAGGAAGAACTCTACAACTGGCGTGAAGATGTGCGCCCGCGCATCGTCGGCAAGTTCGATGACAAGGGCGAATGGACCCGGCCGCACACCGACTGGCTGCTGCCAGCCACCAGCGACCTGACCCCGTCGCAAATCGCCCGCGCGCTGGCCAAGCGCATTCTGCGTTACCACCAGAGCGGCGAACTGCAGGTGTCGCTGGCGGTGCTCGAAGCCGGGCTGGCGGCCAATCGGCGCTTCAATACATTGATGGACCGCCTGCCGCATTACTGCTCGGGCTGCCCGCACAACAGCTCGACCAAGGTGCCCGAGGGCAGCCGCGCGCTGGCCGGCATCGGCTGTCACTACATGGCCGCCTGGATCTACCCGCAGACCAAGACCTTCAGCCAGATGGGCGGCGAGGGCGCGGCCTGGATCGGCCAGGCGCCGTTCACCCGCACCCCGCACGTGTTCGTCAATCTGGGCGACGGCACCTATTTCCACTCAGGCTTGCTGGCGATCCGTGCGGCCGTGGCCGCGAAGGTCAATATCACCTACAAGATTCTCTACAACGACGCGGTGGCCATGACCGGCGGCCAACCGGTCGATGGCTCACTGAGCGTGGCGCAGATTTCCCGGCAACTGGCGGCCGAAGGCGTGCAACGCATCGTGGTGGTCACCGACGACACCGAACGCTACACCACCATCACCGATCTGGCGCCGGACGTGCCGGTGCTGCGCCGCGACCGCATGGACGAGGTGCAGAAATCACTGCGCGAATATCAGGGCGTCTCGGCGCTGATCTACGACCAGACCTGCGCCGCCGAAAAACGCCGTCGGCGCAAACGCGGCAAGTTTGCCGACCCGGCGCGCCGGGTGATGATCAACGAGGCGGTGTGCGAAGGCTGTGGCGATTGCAGCAGCCAGTCCAACTGCATGTCGGTGACCACGGTGGAAACCGAATTCGGCAGCAAGCGCGAGATCGACCAGTCGTCGTGCAACAAGGACTTCACCTGCCTGGAAGGCTTCTGCCCCAGCTTCGTCACCATCGAAGGCGGCGCGCTGCGCAAACCCAAGGCCCTGGCCGATGCCGAGCATTGGGAACTGCCAGCCGCGCAAACGGCCTCGCTGGCGCAACCGTTCAGCATCCTCATCACGGGCGTGGGCGGCACCGGCGTGGTGACCATCGGCGCGTTGCTGGGCATGGCGGCCTTTATCGAAGGCAAGGGCACGCTGAGCCTGGACATGGCCGGCATGGCGCAGAAAGGCGGCGCGGTCTGGTCGCACATTCGCATTGCCGCGCATCAGCACCAGCTGCATGCGCCGCGGATTGCCGAAGGCGAAGCCAACCTGCTGCTGGGCTGCGACCTGGTGGTGAGTGCCAACACCGAAACCATGCTGAAAATGCGCCAAGGCGTGACCTTTGCAGTGATCAACAGCGAAGAAAGCATCACCGGCACGTTCGTGCGCACCTTCGCCCGCCAGGCCGAAAGCGGCGATGTGCAGGCGCACCCGGATCCGGTATTCCGCACCGCCGACATGGCCCGGCAAATCACCGAAGCGGTCGGTGAAAAACAGGCGCAGTTTCTCAACGCCAGCCGCATCGCCACCGCCTTGATGGGCGACTCGATTGCGACCAACACCTTCATGCTCGGCTTCGCCTGCCAGAAGGGCTGGCTGCCGGTGAGCGAAGCATCGCTGCTGCACGCCATCGACCTGAACGGCACGGCGGTCGCGTTCAACAAGGCCGCATTTGTCTGGGGACGTCGGGCGGCCCATGACCTGCCGCGTGTCGAGGCCAAGATCAATGCCGCCCAAGTCAAAAGCGCTGACCGGGTGCTGTCGCTGACCCTGCAGGAACAGATCGCCCGCCGTATCACGTTCCTGACCCAGTACCAGAACGCCGCCTATGCCAGGCGTTACAGCACAAAAGTCGAGGCGTTTATCGCCGCCGAAACCCGCCTGACCGGCAGCCCCGGCGCGCTGAGCGAAGCGGTGGCACGGCATTGGTTCAAGGTGCTGGCGATCAAGGATGAATACGAAGTGGCGCGGCTGTACACCGATGGCGAGTTTCTGAAAAAGATCGAGGCCGGGTTCGAAGGCGACTACCGCCTGCGCTTTCACCTGGCGCCGCCATTGATGAACAACGCGGCGGCCGGCGAGAAAGCGAAAAAGTCCAGCTACGGCCCGTGGATGCTCAAGGCCCTGCGCGTGCTGAGCCGCTTGAAATCGGTGCGCAACACCTGGCTCGACCCGTTTGCCCGTACCCACGAGCGCAAGGCAGAGCTGGCCTGGCAGCGCGATTACGAGGCGGTGCTCGATGAGTTGCTCGATGGCCTGACCGCAGAAAACCTTGACCTGGCCGTTGAGCTGGCGTCATTGCCGGATGCGGTGCGCGGCTACGGCGCAGTCAAGGATCGCTACCTGCAACACGCCTTGCAACGCAAAGACACGCTGCTGGCGCAATGGCGCAACCCGCCGCAGTTTCATGATGCAACCAGCCCGACCGTGCGTATCCCGGCGGCGCAGTTGTAACGCGCGCGCAGCAGTGATCTAACCTCATTCCTATAAGAATCGATAACAACGGAGAAGCACATGAGCCATCTACCGGGACTGAATTTTTTCCTCGGCGAAGAAATCGACATGCTGCGCGATGCCGTGGCCGGTTTTGCGGCCAAGGAAATTGCCCCTCGCGCTGAAGAGGCCGATCGCACCGACCAGTTCCCCATGGACCTGTGGCGCAAGTTCGGCGATATGGGCCTGCTGGGCCTGACCGTCAGCGAGGAATACGGCGGTTCGGGCATGGGCTATCTGGCGCACATGATCGCCATGGAAGAAATCTCCCGCGCCGCCGGCGGCATCGGCCTGTCTTATGGCGCGCACTCCAACCTGTGCGTCAACCAGATCAACCGCAATGGCACGGATGAACAGAAGCGCCGCTTCCTGCCGAAACTGATCAGCGGTGAGCACATCGGCGCGCTGGCAATGAGCGAGCCCAATGCCGGCTCCGACGTGGTATCGATGAAGCTGCGCGCCGACAAGCGTGGCGACTGTTATGTGCTCAACGGCACCAAGATGTGGATCACCAACGGCCCCGATTGCGATGTGCTGGTGGTCTACGCCAAGACCGACCTGGCCGCTGGCGCCAAGGGCATGACCGCGTTCATTGTCGAGAAGGGTTCGAGCGGCTTCTCGGTCGCGCAAAAGCTCGACAAGCTCGGCATGCGCGGCTCGCACACCGGAGAATTGGTGTTCCAGGATGTCGAGGTGCCGCAGGAAAACGTGCTGGGCGGCGTGGGCGAGGGCGTCAAGGTGCTGATGAGCGGCCTCGATTACGAACGCGCCGTATTGTCCGGTGGTCCGCTGGGGCTGATGCAGGCGGCGATGGACGTGGTGGTGCCGTATATCCATGACCGCAAGCAGTTCGGCCAGAGTATCGGCCAGTTCCAGTTGATCCAGGCCAAGATGGCCGACATGTACACCACCCAGCAAGCGTGCCGCGCCTACCTGTATGCGGTGGGCAAGCACCTCGATGCGCTGGGCAGCGGCCATGTGCGTCAGGTGCGCAAGGACTGCGCCGGGGTGATTTTGTATACCGCTGAAAAAGCCACGTGGCTGGCCGGCGAGGCGATCCAGATTCTGGGCGGCAATGGCTATATCAACGAGTTTCCGGTCGGCCGGCTGTGGCGTGACGCCAAGCTCTACGAGATCGGTGCCGGCACCAGCGAAATCCGCCGCATGCTGATTGGCCGCGAGCTGTTCAACGAAACGCTCTGAGGTATCGGCCAAGAATAAGAAGAGGCAGCCATGACCACACTCAAGACCCAACTCAACACCCGTTCTGCCGACTATCTGGCCAACCGCGAAGCCATGCGGGTGCAGGTCGACAACCTGCGCGCCTTGCTGGCCCAGGTTCACGAAGGCGGTGGCGCCAAGGCCCAGCAACGGCATGTGGGGCGCGGCAAACTGCTGCCCCGCGAGCGCATCGGCCAGTTGCTCGACCCCGGCTCGCCGTTTCTTGAAATCGGCGCACTGGCCGCCTATCAGGTCTACGGCGAAGACGTGCCGGCAGCGGGCGTGATCGCCGGCATCGGCCGGGTGGAGGGCGTCGAATGCATGATCATCGCCAACGATGCCACGGTGAAGGGCGGCAGTTATTACCCGCTGACGGTCAAGAAGCACCTGCGCGCGCAGGAAATTGCCCAGCACAACCGCTTGCCGTGCCTGTACCTGGTGGACTCCGGCGGCGCCAACCTGCCGCGTCAGGACGAGGTGTTTCCCGACCGCGATCACTTTGGCCGGATCTTTTTCAACCAGGCCAACATGAGCGCCCAGGGCATACCGCAAATCGCCGTGGTCATGGGCTCGTGCACCGCAGGCGGCGCCTATGTGCCGGCCATGAGCGATGAAACCATCATGGTCGCCCGGCAGGCAACGATCTTTCTCGCCGGTCCCCCGCTGGTCAAGGCCGCGACCGGTGAAGTGGTCACCGCCGAAGAACTCGGCGGCGCCGATGTGCATTGCAAGACCTCCGGCGTCGCCGATCACTATGCCGACAACGACGCCCATGCGCTGGCGCTGGCACGGCGCTGCGTGGCCAACCTCAACTGGCGCAAGCTCGGGCAGTTGCAAGCGCTGGCGCCCATCGCCCCGCGTTATGCCGCCGACGAGCTATACGGCGTGATCCCCAGCGACACCAAGCAGCCCTTCGATGTGCGCGAGATCATCGCGCGCATCGTCGATGACTCGGCACTCGACGAGTTCAAGGCGCTGTTCGGCAGCACGCTGGTCTGCGGCTTTGCACGGCTCAATGGCTACCCGATCGCGATCCTCGCCAACAACGGCATTCTGTTTGCCGAGGCCGCGCAAAAGGGCGCCCACTTTATCGAACTGGCCTGCCAGCGCGGCATTCCCTTGCTGTTCTTGCAGAACATCACCGGCTTCATGGTCGGGCAAAAATACGAAGCCGGCGGCATCGCCAAGCACGGCGCCAAGCTGGTGACCGCCGTGGCGTGCGCGCGGGTGCCGAAATTTACCGTGATCATCGGTGGCAGCTTCGGTGCCGGCAATTACGGCATGTGCGGCCGCGCCTACGACCCGCGTTTTCTGTGGATGTGGCCCAACGCCAAAATCGGCGTGATGGGCGCGCAACAGGCCGCCGGCGTGCTGGTGCAGGTCAAACAGGAACAGGCGCAACGCGCAGGCCAGGCCTTCAGCGCCGAAGACGAGCAACGCCTCAAGCAACCGATCATCGATCAGTACGAGCAGCAGGCGCATGCCTACTATTCCAGCGCCCGGCTGTGGGACGACGGCGTCATCGACCCGGCGCAAACCCGCGAAGTCCTGGCGCTGGCGCTTTCGGCCAGCCTCAACGCACCCATCGAAGCCACCCGCTTCGGCGTGTTCCGCATGTAGGAGCGCGCTTGCCGGAATGCCGGACCACCGCGACCGGCTGCGTCAGCGCTCGCAAAAATTGATTAAACGCTACAAATTTACGACTGCTAACGCAGCCGGTCGCGGGCAAGCGCGCTCCTACATGTGAAACCAGGGAATGACATATGAATGATTTCACCACTATCGAACTGCAACGCGACCCACGCGGCATTGTCACGCTGTGGCTGAACCGGCCCGACAAGAACAATGCCTTCAACGCCCTGATGATTGCCGAACTGGTGCAGGTGCTGCGCCAGCTCAACGATGACGAGCAGGTGCGTTTTCTGTTGCTGCGCGGGCGTGGCAAGCACTTCAGCGCTGGCGCCGATCTGGCCTGGATGCAGGCCAGCGCGAAGCTCGATTACGCCGCCAACCTCAAGGACGCCCACGAGCTGGGCGAGCTGATGAGCCTGCTGTACCACCTGCCATTTCCGACGCTGGCGGTGGTGCAAGGCGCAGCCTTTGGCGGCGCGGTCGGCCTGGCTGCCTGTTGCGATATCGCCATCGGCGCGGCGGATGCGCTGTTCAGTCTGTCCGAAGTCCGTATCGGCCTGGTGCCGGCGGTGATCAGCCCGTATGTCGTGCAAGCCCTCGGCGAACGCGTCAGCCGCCGCTATGCCTTGAGCGGCGAGCGGTTTTCCGGCGAGCGGGCGCGGGAGCTGGGCCTGCTGGCCGAAGCGTACCCGGCAGATGAACTGGAAGCCGCCGTCGAGCAATGGATCAGCACCTTGCTGCTCAACAGCCCGCAAGCCATGCGTGTGGGCAAGGCGCTGCTGCATGACGTCGGCAGCGGCGTGTTGAGCGATGCGCTGCGCCAGCGCACCGAAAGCACCATTGCCGGTATCCGGGTCAGCGCAGAAGGCCAGGAAGGCCTGAACGCCTTTCTCGAAAAACGACCCCCCGCGTGGGCATGATCGCCTCGGCGCACTTTCCGAAAGAGCCAATGCCATGAAAACAACAACAATCACCACGCTCCTGATCGCCAACCGCGGCGAAATCGCCTGTCGGGTCATGCGCACCGCCAACGCGCTGGGGCTGACCACCGTGGCGGTACACAGCGAGATCGACCGCAACGCCCGCCATGTGCGCCAGGCCGATATCGCGGTCAATCTGGGCGGCGCCAAACCCGGCGAAAGCTACCTGTTGATGGACCGCATCATCGAAGCCGCCCAGGCCACTGGCGCGCAAGCGGTGCATCCGGGCTATGGCTTTCTGTCGGAAAACTCGACCTTTGCCCGCAAGCTGGAAGAGGCAGGCCTGGTCTTTCTCGGCCCGCCGGCCAGCGCCATCGAGGCGATGGGCAGCAAGTCGGCGGCCAAATCGTTGATGGAGGCGGCCGGCGTGCCGCTGGTGCCCGGCTATCACGGTGAAGACCAGAGCCTGGACACCTTTCGCCGCGCCTGCGAAACCATCGGTTACCCGGTGCTGCTCAAGGCCACGGCGGGCGGTGGCGGCAAAGGCATGAAAGTGGTCGAGCACGAAAGCCAGCTCAGCGAGGCGTTGTCATCGGCCCAGCGTGAGGCGCAATCGTCGTTTGGCGATGCGCGCATGCTGGTCGAAAAGTACGTACTGAAACCGCGCCACGTTGAAATCCAGGTCTTCGCCGATCAGCACGGCCATTGCCTGTACCTCAACGAGCGCGACTGCTCGATTCAGCGCCGGCACCAGAAAGTCGTCGAAGAAGCGCCCGCGCCGGGCTTGTCGCCCGAGCTGCGCCGGGCCATGGGCGAAGCGGCGGTGCAGGCCGCCCAGGCGATCGGGTATGTCGGCGCCGGCACCGTGGAGTTTTTGCTCGATGCGCGTGGCGAGTTCTTCTTCATGGAAATGAACACCCGCCTGCAGGTCGAACATCCGGTGACCGAAGCCATCACCGGCCTTGATCTGGTGGCCTGGCAGATTCGCGTGGCGCGTGGCGAGCCGCTGCCGATCACTCAGGCGCAGGTGCCGCTCAATGGCCACGCCATCGAAGTGCGGCTGTATGCCGAAGACCCCGAAGGCGGCTTTCTGCCGGCCAGCGGGCATCTGGACCTGTACCGGGAACCGGCCAGCGGGCCCGGCCGGCGGGTTGATAGCGGCGTCGAGCAGGGCGATGAAGTCTCGCCGTTCTACGACCCGATGGTCGCCAAGCTCATCGCCTGGGGCGAGAACCGCGAAGAGGCGCGGCAGCGCTTGCTGGCCATGCTCGGCGAAACCGTGGTGGGCGGCTTCAAGACCAACCTGGCGTTTTTGCAACGCATCCTTGCCCATCCAGCGTTTGCCGAGGCCGAACTGGATACCGGTTTTATCGAACGTTACCATGAACAACTGCTGCCGCCGCCCATCGAACTGCCGCAAGCATTCTGGCAACGCGCCGCCAACGGTTTTCTACACACCGACCTCAAGCGCCAGCGCGCCGATGACCCGTATTCACCGTGGGCAGCCACCGATGCATGGCGCAGCGGCGTGCCCGCTACACCGGCAGTGACGCTGGTGTGCGGCGAGATCACCCACAGGATCGTGCCGCAACCTGATGCGGTCAGGGCCAGCGGCATCGTTCGCCACAGCGATACGCTGTATGTGCGCTGGGGTGTGGAATGGCACGCGGTGCGGCGCTTCGACCCGATCGCCGCCGCGCAGACCGCCCACGCCCCGCAAGGCGGACTGACCGCACCGATGAATGGCAGCATCGTCAGGGTGCTGGTCGAGGCCGGGCAAGCGGTCGAGGCGGGCGCTGCCCTGGTGGTGCTGGAAGCGATGAAGATGGAACACAGCATTCGCGCCGCCACAGCCGGCAACGTGGCGACGATCTACTGCCGCGAAGGCGAGCTGGTCAGCGAAGGCACGGTACTGGTCGAAATGGAGGTGCACGCATGAGCCTGCCAAGCCATGTTCCAGGGCATGTACGGCTGGTCGAAGTCGGGCCGCGTGACGGGCTGCAAAACGAGCCGAACCCGCTGGGGCTGGAACAGAAAATTCGCCTGATCGATGCCTTGTCGGCCACCGGCCTGAGCTACATCGAGGCCGGCAGTTTTGTCTCGCCCAAATGGGTGCCGCAAATGGCCGGCAGCGCCGAGGTGTTTGCCGGTATTCGCCAACAACCCGGCGTGACCTACACCGCGCTGACCCCCAACCTGCAAGGTCTGGAAGCCGCGCTGCAAGCCGGCGTCAAGGAAGTCGCGGTGTTCGCCGCTGCCTCCGAGGCCTTCTCGCAACGCAACATCAACTGCTCCATCGCCGACAGCCTTGCCCGTTTTGTGCCCGTCATGGAAACCGCACAACGCCACGGTGTGCGCGTGCGCGGTTATGTGTCCTGCGTGCTGGGTTGCCCTTATGAGGGACAGGTCGAACCTGCGCAAGTGCGTGCCGTGGCGCGTGAGCTGTACAGCATGGGCTGCTACGAGATTTCTCTGGGCGACACCCTTGGTGTCGGCGCCGCCTCGGCCACACGCACGTTGTTCGAGGTGGTCGGCCGCGAGGTGGCGCGTGAGCATCTGGCCGGACATTTTCACGACACTTACGGCCAGGCCGTGGCCAATGTCTACGCCAGCCTGCTGGAGGGCATCAGCGTCTTCGACAGCTCGGTCGCGGGGTTGGGCGGCTGCCCGTACGCCAAAGGCGCCTCAGGCAATGTGGCCACTGAAGACGTGCTGTATCTGCTGCACGGGCTGGGGATTCACACCGGTGTCGATCTGGGCAAGGTCGTGGCCGCGGGGCAGTACATCTGCGAGCAGCTGGGGCGCCGGAATGCATCCAGGGTTGCGGCAGCGTATGCGGCGGGCGGGTGATCACTGCGTAGCAGCGGCTGCGCGCGACTTCAGGAACTGCAGAAACACCGCACACACCTTTGACTGCGCCGCCGGTGGCTTGCTGACAATCTGAAAGCGTCGCGTCGCCCAGCTGTCTTCAAGCGGTACCGCGACCAGCGCATGGTCTTCACTCTGGCTGATCGCCTGGCGTGGAATGATCCCCAGGCCCAGTTCCGCCTCGACCATGCGGCACACCGCGTCGAAGCTTTTGACGTGGACTTCATAGCGAATGGTCTGCCGGGCAAGCCTGGCCGCGTGCTCCAGCTGTTTGTACAGCGGGCTGTCCTTGTGCAGCGCGACATGGTTGAAGGCCAGGGTGTCGCTGAACTTCAACGTGCGTGCAGCACTCAGCGGGTGCGACGGCGCCATGACCACCACAAGCTGGTCGCAGTAATAATCGGTGACTTGCAAGCCACGGTCTTCGGCCGCCGTCAGTTCGTTGCCGATCCCCAGGTCGCTGAGGTTGCCACTCACGTCCTCGATCACTTCCAGGCTGGTCCGCTCATGCAGTTCCAGATGAATGCCCGCGTGCATTTGACGGTAAGCGCGGATGTCCTGCGGCAGAAACTGGACGATGCTGGAGCGGTTGGCGCTGATGCGCAAATGGCCCTGATGACCTTCGGCATAATGCGACAGCGCCGCCGACATCACGGCCATCTCATCCAGCACATGCCGGGCATGCTGCAACAGGCACAGGCCTGCGGGCGTCGGCTCGATGCCTTTCTGCTGGCGGTACAACAGCGCGGTGCCGACCGCGTCTTCAAGCTCGGCAATGCGCTTGCTCAGCGCCGAGGGCACAAGCCCTTCTTTTTCGGCCGCACGCCCGAACGTGCCTTCTTCGCAGGCACTGATAAACAGCCGCAGCGTGGTCGGATCAAAACGCCAAAGGTTATTCACACAGGCTCCCACGAAAATTCTTCACGCTAAGCATCACTTTTTACCGTTATCCGGATCGCCGAACTGTTCCTAGCATGTTCGACAGGATGAGGAGACGGACATTATGACGACAAAAATCCGCTTCGACGGACGCTTTCTGTTCCTTGCATGCAGCGAGGCCGCCGTGCGCCACCAACTGGCTGGCGAGGACCTGACGCTTAGCGAAGCGCTGCCGCTGCGCGACGATATTTCCACCGACGAGATCACCCCGGTGGTGATCATGATGACCTACGACCAGCGGCTGGGAAAATATCCCTATGTGGGCTTCAAGACCGAAGGCGTGCTGCCCATCGGCGAAGACGCTGTTCGCCACGCAGGTGTCGAGATCACCGTGGCCGGCAAACGCTACGGCAAAGGCTCCTCTCGCGAGTCCAGCCCGCTGGCGGAAAAGTCGGCTGGCGTTCGCCTGATCATTGCCGAGAGCTTCGAACGCATCTATCGGCAGAACTGCGACAACATCGGCCTCTACACCTCGACCGACTTCGGTCTGATCGAACGCATCCAGGCCGGTGAAGCCATCGAACTCGAAGAGTTTCTCAAGGGCCGCGATGCCGTGACCCAGGCGGTGATCAGCGCCGGTGGCTTGCTGCCCTACAGCAAGACCAGCTTGCCCAGCGTCGCGCATAAAGTGTTCAACCCGATTCCAACCGAGCGGCCGTTGACGCTGGTCGAAAAAATCATCGAGCGCCGGCGCATTGCGCCCCAGGGCCGGCTCGGCAAGGGCGACGGTGTGTTCCTGTCGGCCGACTGGCGCTTCAGCCACGACTACTTCACCGGCATGTGCGCGCACTTGATGCATGAGGCCTTCGGCCAATCACTGAGCCTGGCGCGGCCTGAAGAAATCATCGCCTTTCAGGACCATTTGATTCTTGCCGGGCAAAGTTTTCCCCATGTGCGCGATAACCTGCTGGCCGCCGTGGGCGGTCTGGCCAGCGCTCACGATGAGTTTGTCCGGCGTTACCCGGTGCGCAGCCACGGTGCGTTGAAGGGCGAGTCGGGCTCAGAGGGCATCTGTCACGCCTTGATGACCGAAATGCATGCCTTGCCGGGGCAAGTGGTGGTGGGCACCGATTCGCACACCCCGCATTCCGGCGCGCTGGGCTGCCTGGCCTTTGGCGCCGGCGCCACCGATATTGCCAACAGTTGGGCCACCGGCTTCATTCGTTGCCGGATGCCGGAAGTGATTCGTGTCGAACTCAATGGCCGGCTGAACCCCGGCGTGACCGCCAAGGACGTGGTGCTGGAGTTGCTGCGCAGCCCTTCGATCAAACAAGGTCATGCCATCGGCGCGGTGTTCGAATACACCGGCGATGCCGTGGCGGCGATGTCGATCGATGAACGGGCCACCCTGACCAACATGGTCGCCGAACTGGGCGGCTTTACCGGCATCGTCGCGCCCGATCGCAAGACCGTCGATTTCATCCGCGCGCGGCGCGGTGTCGAGGTCGAACTGGAACGCTGGATGGTCAGCGATGAGGGCGCCGACTACAAAGAAGTCATCTCGATCGACTGCGCGCAACTCACGCCCATGGTCGCCGCACCCGGTGATCCCGGCAACGGCCTGGCCATCGACGAACTGGCAGGCCCTGTACACATCGACATTGCCTATGGCGGCTCGTGTACTGCCGGCAAGCGCGAAGATTTCGACTATTACCACGAGGTGCTGGCGTGGGGGCTGGAGCGTGGCCTGAGCCTGCCCAAGGACACGCGCCTGTTCCTGCAATTCGGTACCCTGGCGGTGCGCGATTACTGCGCCGCCATGGGTTATCTGGAAACCTTCAAGAGCCTTGGCGTGGAACTGATCATGCCGGGCTGTGGCGCCTGCGCCAACTGCGGGCCGGGTTCGTCCACGCATGCCGGCCAGGTCACGGTCAGCGCCATCAATCGCAATTTTCCCGGCCGCTCCGGGCCTGGTCAGGTCTGGCTGGCGAGTCCCTACACCGTGGCCGCCAGCGCGCTGCTCGGGCGACTCTGCAGCTTCAGCCAGCTGCAACAATGGACCGAGCGCCGCGAGGCGTTGGTATGAACCTGCCGACCGCCGATCTGTGCGACCGGATGGAACACGCCAATGTCTTGCCGGGCCCATGGCAGTGGTACGGGCTTGAGCGCACGCTGCACGGCGTGCTCTCGACCGTGCAGGCCGCCGGCTGCAATCACGAGATTCGCCAGGCGCTGGCCGAGCCCGGCGCAGGCCGTGTGTTACTGATCGATGCCGGTGGCGAGCCGGGCGCCTGCATCGGAGAAAACCTGGCCTTGCTCGCCCGGCGCAACGGCTGGGCCGGCTTGATCATCCATGGCAACGTGCGTGACGTGGGCCCGTTGAAACACATCCCGCTGGGCATCGTCGCGCGGGGCGCCTGGCCGGTGCGCAGCGACAACAGGGCAGGGGGACGCCGTGATGTCCCGCTGCTGATCGACACGGTGGGTATCGAGCCGGGCCAGCGCGTCTGCGCCGACGAAGATGGCATCGTAGTGATGCATCGCCTTTAATACCGTCAGTTAATAGAAATACCCCGTCAAGCCCGACCGTAAAAACACATCTCCGACAAATATAATTATGGAGAAACATGATGGCTAACGCCGACAGTGCTGCACCTGCAAGTCCGATCAACGAGCTGCTGCTCTATCGCCGCATCGCCTGGCGAATACTGCCGCTGACCATCGTGTGCTTTCTGTTTTCGTACTTCGACCGCATCAACATCAGCTTCGCCAAGACCCAGATGCAGGCCGAACTGGGCCTGAGCGACGCCGCCTACGGCTTTGCCGCGAGCATCTTTTTCTTTGGCTATGTGTTGTTCGAAGTGCCCAGCAGCTTCGGCCTGAAAAAGTACGGCGCCCCAAGCTGGATCTGCCGGATCATGGTCTCCTGGGGCCTGGCCACCGCCGCCCTGGTGTTTGCCTATAACGAATTCACCCTGTACTTCCTGCGCTTTCTGATCGGCGTCATGGAAGCCGGATTCGGGCCGGCCTTGCTGTTCTACCTGGCCTGCTGGTTCCCCAAGAAAAACCTCGCCAGCATGAACGGCCTGTGGTTTCTGTCGATTCCGCTGGCCGGGGTATTGGGCGCGCCGGTGTCCGGCTTCATTCTGGAATACATGAACGGCTTTCTGGGGCTTGCCGGCTGGCACTGGCTGTTCGTCCTGTCGGGCCTGCCGTGCTGCGCGCTGGGCGTCGTGGTGCTGTTCAAGCTCGACCGCGATATCCAGTCGGCCAAATGGCTGACGAACGCCGAAAAGGAAGTGCTGCAACGCAACCTGGATAACGATCGCAAAGAATCTGCGCCCATTCATACCAGCCTGCTGAAAGTGATCCTGACGCGCGAGGTCGCGATCCTGTCGGTGATCTATTTCATGATCAAACTCACCGGCTACGGACTCAACTTCTGGATGCCGCACCTGATCGGCTCGGCCGGTGTAAAAAGCCAACTGGCCGTGGGTTTCCTGACCGCGCTGCCTTACCTGGTCGCCGCCATCGGCATGGTCCTGGTCACCCGCGCCTCCGATGCCTCCGGCGAGCGGAAAAAATACCTCTGGCAATGCATGCTGGTCGGCGGCATCGGCTACTTTGCCGCGCTGTATTTCAACGAGTCGTACATCCTGCTGACCAGCTTTCTGGTACTGGCCACGGCCGGCGTGTTCATCGCCATCCCGATCTTCTGGACCATCCCGCAAAAGGCATTCAGCGGCCTGGCCATCGCCGGCGGTATCGCTGCGATCAACACGGTCGGGCAACTGAGCGGCATGGTGGCGCCGTTTCTGGTCGGTTACCTGAATGACCTGACCGGCAATACCTTCATGGGCATGCTGGCGCTGGCGCCGTTCTGTTTTATCTGCGTGGGCGTGATTCTGTGGGGCGTGCCGGATGATCGCGGCGGCGCGCCGAAACCGCAGGTGCGCGAAGAGGTGGTGGGGCAGCGGGTGGGGTAGGCATTCGATGGCGGTGCCTTGTCTGCACTATGGCAAGGGCTGCACTTATCCGATTCGAAAGTCAGTGTGCAACTGCTTCCAGTGGGCACGCAGCACAGCTTTCTGACCTTCCGTCATCACGCTGCTATCAAGCGCCCCGGGCCACAGGGTACGGGCTTTATCCAGCGCGGCTTTCAGATTGTTGAACACCAGGCGCCATGGAATATCCCCGTACTCGGCCCACCGTTTGAAATGCTCGAAAGAAACCCCGTACCAGTTTTTGCTCTGGTTCATGTTCAATCCGTACTGGGTTTCATCAAGGATATAGGCGCGGGTTACAACAATATCGTAGGCAGGCGAGAGCTGGGCGTTTCGGCCATCAGGATAAATCATGCTCCAGTTTTTAAGATGAGCATCGCCGTTTGCCAGCAGAATGTTCACCAGCAATCGCACCGCCATTTGCGCGGCGTCCAGTTGCCCTCTTATTGAACTCTGGTAAATCAGCTTGCCTATTTGTTCATAGCTGGCGGCACGGTATTTCTGATGGGCATAAGCGAAGAGAATCTGGGCAAAGTCCTCTGAGTGAACGCGCTCGTTGCCTGGTAGCCGATCATAGCGGCGTATGCCGTAGGCGAATTTTTCATCTGGCAAGTTGATGCTTGGCAGCGTCTCGATGTCATCCATGGCAATCAGTTTTATTTCAGGAATCTCGACGCCTGCGAGCGCGGCCAGCGTCATTGCCGTGTATTCATTGAGAGGAACAAACGGATGAAGGGTTGAGGGTGTCTTGATGATCCAGTCGCCAGGCGCGCCAGGATCGCCGGTAATGTAGCGACCGTCCTGATGACGCATGGAAAACTTCATCTGTACACCGGCCAGGGAAAAGTGGGCCCGGTTGTCGGGTATTTCGATCACCGACGGCTCGATCTTCCCATGGTGCTGCAAGGCCAGTTCCGGAATGTCCGAGGCTTGCATCGGTTCAGCGATCAGGGCTCCCGGAAGGTCCCGGCCGAGCCAGGCGAGCAGTGGATACTCATTGTCTTGATGAATCTTCATGGTCTGCGACAGAAAATCGCGTAGCGCGCCTTCAGGCAAAAGATTGCTGAGCACGGGGTGTAATCTGTGGCTTCTGATATAAGGATGCTTCCTGGCTAATTGCCAGGCCAGGGATGCAGGGTTGGCATGCGACAGGGTCAATGGATGCCTGGCTTCGTTTTGCAGGTACTCAGGCGCCAGAGTGAATACGTTTTTTCCGCTCGAATAACCTGCGACATAACCCACCGGCTCGCCTTTGAGCGTCAGCTTCAAGGCCGATACCGTTTCAGCGGCCATCAGAGGTCTCTCCAGGGGCTCTCATCATCATCGTTTACGAAATCCGCCTTTCCCTGTGCAGCGCGGGTATTGTTAAACGGATGAGCTGCATTCAGCGGCGTGTCATCGGCGAGTACCTCCTCGACAGCCTGGAGTCTGGATTTGGGAACCAGCACCAATACAGCATCAAGCCCTTCGGCGATCTGGTCGAGTGTGTTAAGCCGAGGGTTACCCCCGGCCTCGATCTTTCCGTATTGCTGACGGGTCAGGCCTGCCAGCAGTGGCATTTCCTGTATTTTCACACCCAGCGAAAGACGATGCTTGCGGATCTGATCGAGCAGAGTGGTTTTCACGGTTCGGTCCTCTTTGCTCGACCTTATGTAATCTATATGGCTCGCGTCAAGCTGAATGAGTCATATAGATTGCATTTCTGTACTGTGAGCCAAATATGATTCTTTATTGAGCTCGTGAGCCATATAGCTTTCATTCTTTGTAGGCGATACTCATCAGTCCGACACGACTTCCCGCATCATCAACGTCCCTGCCAGCCTGATTGCTCCCGGTAAATCCAGTTGGCTGGACGCAAACGACTTGATCTGTAACGACTCAGGCAGCGCCCAGTCCCATTTCTGCGGATTCGGGTTTTTCACGTCTTGTAAAAGAGTCTCTATATCGCTGGGATCCAGCTGTGCCACTTCGCCCAGCGCGGCTAAAAGGCTTTTTTCGGACGCGTCGATGGTGAGTGTCAGCCCTGAGCTGATACTCGTTATACCAACACGAGTGAGCATCAGGCTTAGTGCGTCATTGATGTAGTCGCCTTTCCAGGTCAGCAGGTAGCTTTTGGAGTCCGAGCCAATAATGAAGCGTTCAGCCAGGCCCAACGCTTGAAACGTTTGCCGTGCTTGCGACAGAAGACTTTGTGCTTGGGTATCAATGAATGGGCAGGGCTGCGTCTCCATCAACACGGCCCGCATTTCCTGCCTGACATCGTCGTGAATCATGGCGCCAAGGCCGTCAAATTGCGGTGGCGCACCACCGCGTGCAGCATTGACGACGATGACTTTCTTCTCAAGGTCCACATCCAGAACTTGCCAGCGCCGCCCGCCAAAGATGATGCGTTGGCCGACGATTAATGGACGGCTGACAGGCAATGAGCCGAGCGGCTTGCCGTCCCGGATCAGGCGGAACTCTTCATCGCTGGTGAACGCGCTGTAGAACTCGTAATGATTGATCAGGCGCTCGCCAATCTCACCTGGCAGCAACAAGCCTGAGCTGTCCTGCACGATGAGTTTCTTGTCGCCCAAGGCTTTCAGCAGGGCCAGAAAGTCCGCCTGGGTCACGGCCGCAAAAGTGCCGCTGGCCACCAGCGTGTTCCACAGTTGCGAAGCGTTGGCGCCACCTTGCTGGGCGATCACTGACAAGCACTGTTGCACCAGCGTGGAGGCGTGCAGTCCGTGGGCTCTGGGCGGCTCGAACCAGCTTCTGATCAACAGACGGATCATGGCGATGGTTTGTACCAAGTCTTGCCTGAGTTGGTCGGAGAGGTCGGAATCAGGTGTCAGTGGGCGTTCCTGACAGTAAGCGCGCAGTGTGGCCGGTTCGCCTTCACGGCGCCCCGAGCGGCCAAGCCGTTGGCGCAGGCTGGCGACGGAGGGCGGTGACTGGATCTGCGCGACGGCCTTGATATTACCAATGTCGATGCCCAGCTCAAGGGTGGTGGTGCACACGGCGGAGGCGGGCGGGGAACCAGCTTTTAATGCACGCTCTGTGTCTTCACGCAGGTCTTTGGAGAGGCTGCCATGGTGAGGCAGGAACTCGTTGGGCACGCCGTCGTTTTCGCAGAGCTGGCGCAGTCGGTCGGCGTACCATTCCACATCCTTGCGACGGTTGGGAAAAATCAGGTTATTGCTGCCACGCAAGACCTTGTATAGGTGAGCGGCGATGGCCTGCTGCGTTCCGTCGTTGTTTTGATCTTCGTCCTTATTCTTATCTTCATCGTGTTGCGCGTTGGCCTGGTTAGTGTTGGGTTGCGTGAGATACCCCCGCACCTGCACCTGAAGATCGTGTCCCGAGGACTTTGACTCGACAACCTGGACCTGCGACGCCTGCCCTGGACGTAGAAACGCCTGCGCCAGTGACATCTCGCCTAACGTGGCTGAAAGTCCTACACGTGGCAGTTGCCTGCCAGCGACCCGCTCGACGCGATGCATCAACGATTGCAGCTGCTTGCCGCGCTCGCTGCCGATAAATGCATGCAGCTCGTCGATCACGATGTAGCGCAGGTTCTGAAACAGGCCGGCCAGCGCTGTACCCCGGTTCACGAACAAGGCTTCAAGCGACTCCGGGGTGATCAACAAAATACCGTTGGGCGATTTGAGAAAGCGGTGTTTCTTGCTCGATGACACATCGCCGTGCCAGCCCACGACGGGGATTTCCAAGCGTTCGCACAAGCGGCTCAGCCTGTCCCACTGGTCATTGATCAACGCCTTGAGCGGGCTGATATAAAGCACTGCGCCCGCAGGTTGCGTGTGGTTGAGCAGGTGGGTAAGGATCGGCAGAAACGCTGCCTCGGTCTTGCCCGCTGCGGTGGAGGCGGCAATGATCACATCGCGGTCAGCGTCTATCAGCGCCGGTATCGCCCATTCCTGTGCATCCCTGAGCGAGGTCCAGCCTTGCGACCAGACCCACTGTTGCACCTCGGGGTGCAGGCGCTCAAAGCCTGCCGAATCAGAGCCTGAAGCTGGTGAGTTCATCGTCGGCCTCTACATCGAAATCCTTTTGTGCGCCGTTGTCGCTGGCAATTTCGACGGCGTCCAGCAAGTGACGCCAGTCGGAGTCCGGGTTCTGTTCCAGCACTGCCAGCAAGTTGATAAACGCCGTAATGGTGGTGCGTGGTGTGCGGAAATACGCCTCGCCGAGTCGTTGCCCACAGTGATCAATGAAGATCGGCAGCGCCTCGTCGGGAAGCAAATACCGTTGCGGATCGCCGTAGGCGTAAACATTGCGCAAGTTTTGCAGCAGCACATAGAAGTCTTCAGGGGTCAGGCTGCCGAGGCGAATCACCGGGCCGGAAAGGTCGACATAGCCCGTCCTGGCAAAGGTGTTTTCGACCAGACGCGATTGCAGTGCCGGGTAGCTGTACAGGCCGCGACGGGTGTCCATCAGAAACTCTGGCGTGCCGCCCAGTACAAAGCCCAGCCCGTCTGTCGAGCCTTGCAGGGAGTCGTTGAGGATGCGCAGAATCTGTTCGTAGTTGGCGTTTCGGGCCTGGGTGTTGGCGAGCTTGTACAGGTTGACCAGTTCATCCAGACAAACCATCAGACCGCCGAAGCCTGCCAGCCGCACGAAGCGTGCGAGCAGTTTGAGCTGGTCGTACACCGAGGCGTCGTCGATGCAGGTACGCACTCCCAAGGCTGCGCGGGCATCGGTCTTGGTGGTGAACTCGCCCCTGAGCCAGCGAATGGCGTCGGCCTTGAGCTGTTCGTTACCTTCATCAAAGCCGCGGCAGTAGGCCGCGATCACTTCGGCAAAATCGTAGCCATTGACCATTTCGGTGAGTTCGGCCAGGTATTGGCGGATCACGCTTTCGCTGTCGATGCCGCGGGTTTTGGCTTCGGTTCTGGCCTGGGCAATGAATTTCTCGACGATCCCCTGCAGCGCACCGCCATCGGGCTTGGTACGGGTCGACATATTCTTGGCCAGTTCTGCGTACAGCGAGCGCGCCTGGCCACCTGAGGCGTGCAGGCGCCGGTCCGGGTTGAGGTCGGCATGCATGGTTACCAGCTTGCGCTCCATGGCAATGCCGCGGACCAGATTGAGGAAAAAGGTCTTGCCCGCGCCGTATTCACCGATGACCACCCGAAATGCCGATCCGCCCTCGGCCAGGCGCTCGACGTCCTTGATCAGGGCGCCCAGCTCGCCAGCCCGGCCGACCTGAATCAGGTGCTGTCCCACGCGAGGAACGACACCGGCGCGCAGTGACTGAATGACCGCGTCGCGATCCTTGGCTCGTATCGTACTCATAGGGTTAACTCACTCAGGATGTCCGGGTTGATTTCGATGGGGTCGTCGCCCTCGCAAATCGGCATGTTGAACAGCTCGAAGCCCATGTCATTGATCTGCTCCAGGGCACCGTCAAGCATCAGTTCCATATCTGAAGCGGCATCTTCCAGCGCCTGCCGGCTCCATTCATTGCGCGATACCAGCAGACGCAGAAAGGCGCTGTGCTCGGCGTCGAGTCCGTAAAGCCGGGTGCCAGGCACTGGCAGACAGGGTTCAGGGGCCGGGGCGATAAGCGGCTCATCGGCATGCTCATCCTGGAATACCTTGGCCAGCAAGGCAGAGACCTGGGCTGTCTCGCGTTGCAGTTGCGCGATCTTGTTCATGTCCAGAACGATGCCGGAGCCAGGCGTGCCGGGCCTGGAAGGAGTCGCCGGGGCGGGCGCTGCAGGGTCTGGTGCGCCATGCAGATCGCTGTACAGCGATTGCGGGTCCAGTTGCAGCACCTTGTAGACCCGCTCCAGCAGCCTTACTTCTTCGGGACTGACGATGCCGTCCGCTTGCGCAAGGTGAGCCAGAAAGCTGGCGATGGTGCGTTTTTCAGTCGGGCTCAGCGGATCAAGTTTTTTCTTCAGGCTGGCCAGTGTCGGCGGTTGTTGCAACTGAAGGTGCAGGTGCGCCTTGAGGCGTTTGCGGTGGGCCACGCACAGGTGATCCCAAGAGTCGATGTGCCGGCCTGCCAAAGCCACTTCGGCCTGACAGGTATCGCCATCGGCCGCTGCCACGGCGCTGGCCAGGTCCAGTGTCACGAGGGCGGCGTGGTAAGCCGCCGTGGTCCGCAATGTGCCGTCATCGGGTTCGGTGGCGAACAGCGCGATCAGGTCCTCGGCTTTGGGAGTGCGGCTGCCGGACAGCACGTCAGGCTCCATGCCGATGCCAAGACTTTCCAGAGCTCTTGCCAGGCTGATGACCTGATCGCGGGTCAGACCGGCAGCGGTCTTGAAGTGCCCGGCCAATTCGTCGAGGGTCATCGAGATCGCTTCGTGGCCCACCCGTGATTGCAAGGCCTGGAGCGCAAGCATGGCGTCTTCGGGCCATAGCCACGTGGGCAGGTGCAGCAGCCCTTCCAGCGCATCGCCATTGTGCGGGTTGCGGCCCAGGTAGCGACTGAAAGGATCGAGCAGCGTGGCGCACTCTTCCACCAGCAACTGAAGCTTCTTGCGTGTGCCGGAGACGGCCGTGACGTCCGGAATATCCCCTACGGCGATTTCAGGCGCCATGAGCCGCGGTGAAGCGGGCCGGTACGCAATCCGCAGGCGCGTCTTGTTGTCCGCCAGGATCAGCCCGGCAGGAAAGCGCTTTTCGTACTCATCCTGAAACAGGCGTTGAAACAGCTCAGCGCACCTGTATACAGGGGTGCGGCGCGAGATATTCGGGTCCGAGCGCGCCCAGGCGCAAGCCCAACCGGCATTCATGGGGTATTTATCAGCGGCCATCTGGCCCAGGGCAATGCGCACGGGTATCGGCATTTCATAGCCATCGTCGGCGATGTCTGGCGGCGGCTGCAGGTACCTGTGCGGGCCAGTGCTGGTCAGGTTCAGATGTTCAAGCAACCTGGCGGCATCACTTTGGAAATAAGCGTACGTGCTGTAGAGCGTTCGCAAGCGCTGCACTTCGGCGGCAATGCTTGCCCTTTCTGTGCACGCCTCATTGTCTTTAACCAGGTCCACCAATACCCGGCGTTCCAGCCCATAAAAGAACATGAACACGTAGCCCGGATCCGCATTCGGTGCGCATCGGCCACCGGCCAGCCACTGCAGATAACCCCGGCGCGCCTCCGGGGTCAGGTTGCTGTAGCTGGGCCAGTTGGGCGTCAGTTTGTTTTCGGGATCGATGGGCGATTTGTGGACTTTCAGTGAGCTGTCAATAAATGAAGGCTCGGCAAACCTGAATGCCGAATCATTTTTGCCCACATAAATCATGCCGCCCGGCAGCAGAATGTCGCCCACCGTGATGGATTCGCCTGCCGCAAGCCAGCGGGTGTCAGTCGGTTGTTCAGGTGAGCGGGGAATGGTGAATGTTGCACTGCCGGGTGATTCCAGGCGCACCGTGAAGAATTGCTGATTGTCTGGTGCTGTATTGCCCTGGGCAGGCTGTGTGGCGTGTCGGTAATCATCCGGGTAAGGCACCGTGCCGCCAACCAGATTGGAGGAGGGGCGCCGATAGTTATCTGGACAAGGTACGGTGCCGCCGACCAGATTCGAGGACGGATGGCTGTAGCGAGCACTTCGTGATTCGGACGTTTCCCTTTCGGCAGGCTTCGAGGCGTGCCGATAGTCGTCCGGGTAAGGCACCGTGCCGCCAACCAGATTGCAGGACGGGCGGCTATAACGTTCATCCTGCTGGGCAGTGCGCGCCATTTCAGTCTTCCGTGAGCAAAGGGCTGGCCAAACGGCAGTATCCATAATTTGTCCGGATGGGCCAAGTCCTGGCGCTTGATGGTCGCCGCACAGGTTTATAGTCAGGCACAGGTGATGGCACCGACTGTGCCTGATGGGCCAGCCAGCGTATGCAGTCTTTTTCTTTTAAACGTAGGGGATTGTTCTGTCGGACGCAGGAAGCAGGGTGGGCCTGGATACTGGAAAAAACCCAAACCCCAGAAACGACAAAGCCCTGAACGATCAGGGCTTTGTGCTATCAAATATGGCGGAGGCATAGAGATTCGAACTCTAGGACCTGTTACAGTCGGCAGTTTTCAAGACTGCTGCCTTAAACCACTCGGCCATACCTCCACTATTGCTGCGGGCGCCATAATACCCGAATGTAACAAGCTGTCAAACTCTCCAGGTGGTGAGTGTTGATGCCTCTGTTATGATCTTTGCAACTTGTCATTTCACAGCAAGCTTATCCACAGTAAAGCTTATCCACAGTAAGGAGCTCGCCATGCGCGAACAGGATTACGTTCTCAAAACCGGTACGCAGGAGGCCGACCAGCTCGAGGTCAGCCGTGTCCTGCGCAATACTTACGGCCTTCTGGCCATCACCCTGGCCTTCAGCGGCGTCATGGCGTTCGTTTCCCAGCAGATGGGCGTGCGCTACCCGAACATCTTCGTCGTGCTGATCGGCTTTTATGGCCTGTTCTTCCTCACCGCCAAGCTGCGTGACTCGGTGTGGGGCATCGTTTCGACCTTCGCCCTGACCGGTTTCATGGGCTTCATCCTCGGCCCGATCCTCAACCGTTACTTGGGCATGAGCGGCGGCGCTGAAGTGGTTGGCTCGGCATTCGCCATGACCGCTCTGGTGTTCGGTGGCCTGTCGGCCTACGTGCTGATGACCCGCAAGGACATGAGCTTCCTGGGCGGCTTCATCACTGCCGGCTTCTTCGTGCTGCTGGCGGCCGTGCTGGCCAGCCTGTTCTTCGAGATCAGCGGTCTGCAACTGGCGATCAGCGCAGGTTTCGTGCTGTTCTCCTCGGCGTGCATCCTGTTCCAGACCAGCGCGATCATCCAGGGTGGCGAGCGTAACTACATCATGGCGACTATCAGCCTGTATGTATCGATCTACAACCTGTTCGTCAGCCTGTTGCAGATCTTCGGCATCATGAGCCGCGACGACTGATAACAGTCCAGGCCTCACAAAAAGCCCGCGAAAGCGGGCTTTTTGCTGTCTGGCCCAAGCGCTCAAACGGCAAAGCGTTGCAGTGAAAAGGCCGACAGGTCGATCTCGCTGGAGCCTTGCACACAACGTTGCGCCAGCGCTTCGCCCAGTGCGGCCGAATGCTTGAAGCCGTGTCCGGAGCAGGCCGAGACCACGGTGACATTTTCAAGGCGCGGGTGCTCATCGATGATGAAGTGATAATCCGGCGTCACGGTGTAGGCGCACACCGAAGACTTGAGCACATTGGCGCCCAACCCTGCGACCTTGCCCTCGACCTGGGTGCGGTACATGGCCTTGACCTGTTCGGCATCGATCGTGCGATCCAGCGTCTCGGGGTCGCTGTTCAAGTGGTACTGCTCGGTAGCGATCTTCATGCTGCCTTCGCGGGGCAGGGGCGGGAAGCCGTAATTGACGTCGGTAAAGCCCGGCCCGTGGGTAAGGATGAAGCTGGGCGAGTTCGGCGCGAACACCGCCGGGTCTTCAATCTCGAACCAGTACAACGCCTGGCGGCAGACCCGCAGCAGCGAGTCGAACGGTGCGCCCAGCAAGCCGGCCGACCACATGCCAGCGCTGACAATCACCTTGTCGGCCAGGATCGTGCCCTGGTCCGTGCTGATTTTTACCCCGGAACCTTCATTCTCAAGGGCTGTGACCGTTTCGTTGAGGCGCAAGGTCGCGCCGTGCTGCGCGGCCAGTTGCAGTTGCACGGCAATGCAGCGCTCCGGGCGCAGGTAACCGCCATCGGGCTCGAAGTAGCCAATGGCACTGTCCAGCACCGGTGAGAACTGCGCAAAGCGCTGGCGAATCTCATCGGCCGTCAGCACTTCATGGTCAATGCCATAGGCCTGCGCCAAGGCGATGGTCCTGTGGGTAAAGTCTTCGGCATCCAGCGGGTCATAGACCTCACTGGAGGTCATCACCAGCACCCCGCACTGCTCGAACAGCGACTCACCCGACAGCGCCTCAAGTTCGCGCCACAGCTGTTGCGAGCGGCGCACCAGCGGCAGGTATTGCGGGCCTTCGCCATTCGACAGGCGGGTGATCCGTGTGTCGCCGTGGCTGGAGCCCTGGGTGTGAGGCGGCGCAAAGCGGTCTACGCCCACCACCTTCACCCCGGCTCTGGCCAGTTGATAGACCGTCGCCGCCCCCATCGCGCCCAGGCCGAGCACGGCCACTTCATAGTGCTGCTGCATGGTCTGCCTGCCTTGAAAAATGAATCATTTCAGCGACAGGACGGCGAAAAATCAATCTTTTATCGAGGCACGCGGCCGATTTGTCTCGGGCTTTCCCATATTCGATGTGACCATCGGTCGCTTGCTTTTATTTGTCATTTAGGGTTCGAAAAAGCTTCAAAAGTTGTCCACGAAAATCGTGGGTATGTCTGTGGGTAACTTTGCCAAAGCCTTATGTGGCGCGGGCTTTATGGGTGTGGTTAATTTTTGATCAGCGCTGCTCGGCGGGCATATGGCGATAGGTGAATAAGCCATAGAAGTCTGTGAAATGGTGCACAGAAACGGATTCTTATGCCCATAAATGGCATTCAGCCATCGACTTCACGATGCATCTAACCTTATGCCTAAACAATATTTCCAGAAGAGCCAGAATCGCTTTAATTTCTCTCGTCATGACTCGTTATAACAAGTGGCTCGATGATGGACGACAATACCGCTTTGCTTCCGCTTTCCAGTGTGCCGCTGCACTCGCAACTGCGTGAGTTGCTGCGTGCACGCATTCTCGATGGCGAATATGCCCCTGGCAGCCAGATGCCCTCGGAAAGCGAACTGGGCAGCCTTTTCAAAGTCAGCCGCATTACCGTGCGCCAGGCATTGGGTGACCTGCAGAAAGAAGGGCTGATTTTCAAGATCCATGGCAAGGGCACGTTCGTTGCCCGGCCCAAGGCCTTTCAAAACGTCAGCACCCTGCAAGGCCTGGCCGAGTCGATGTCGGGTCGCGGCTACGAAGTCGTCAACCGCCTGCGCAGCTTTCGCTATGTGCCGGCCCCGCGTGCGGTGGCCGAGCGCCTGCAAGTGCCCGAGGGCGAGGAGGTGGTGCAGATCAAGCGTGTGCGGCTGATCAACCGTGAGCCGGTATCACTGGAAATCACCTACCTGCCCAAAGCCATCGGCGAGCGTCTGGAAAATGCCGATCTGGTGACCCGCGACATCTTCCTGATTCTGGAAAACGACTGCGCCCTGCCGCTGGGGCATGCGGATCTGGCCATCGATGCGGTGCTGGCCGACAGCGACCTGACCCAGGCGCTGAACGTCGAGGCCGGCTCGCCGATCATGCGCATCGAACGTCTGACTCACAGCGCTGCCGGCCAGCCGGTGGATTTTGAGTACCTCTACTACCGTGGCGATGCGTTCCAGTATCGCCTGCGCATTGATCGTCACCGGGAGGGCCAGGCATGAGCCGTGCAGTGCGGGAGCAGGAATACGACATCGTCGTGATTGGTGGTGGCACCGCCGGGCCCATGGCGGCGATCAAGGCCAAGGAGCACAACCGCAACTTGCGCGTGCTGCTGGTCGACAAGGCCAACGTCAAGCGCAGCGGCGCGATCAGCATGGGCATGGACGGCCTGAACAATGCGGTGATTCCCGGGCACTCCACTCCCGGGCAATACACCAAGGAAATCACCATCGCCAACGATGGCATCGTCAACCAGGCCGCGGTGCATGCCTATGCCACCCATAGCTTTGCGACCATCGAGCAACTGGACCGCTGGGGGGTGAAATTCGAGAAAGATGAAACCGGCGACTACGCGGTCAAGAAGGTTCATCACATGGGCGCGTATGTGTTGCCCATGCCTGAAGGCCATGACATCAAGAAAGTGCTGTACCGCCAGCTCAAGCGCGCACGGGTCGAGATCACCAATCGGCTGGTCTGCACCCGGCTGCTGACCGATGCCGAAGGCACCGTCAACGGCGTGATGGGTTTTGACTGCCGCACCGCCGACTTTCATGTGATCAAGGCCAAGGCCGTGATCCTTTGCTGTGGTGCGGCCGGGCGTCTCGGCTTGCCCTCGTCAGGCTACCTGATGGGCACCTATGAGAACCCGACCAACGCCGGCGACGGCTATGCCATGGCTTATCACGCCGGTGCGGAGCTTGCCAACCTGGAATGCTTCCAGATCAACCCGCTGATCAAGGACTACAACGGCCCGGCCTGTGCCTACGTGACCGGTCCTCTGGGTGGCTACACCGCCAACAACAAGGGCGAGCGCTTCATCGAGTGCGACTACTGGAGCGGGCAGATGATGTGGGAGTTTCACCAGGAGCTGGAAAGCGGCAACGGCCCGGTGTTTCTCAAGCTTGATCACCTGGCCGAGGAAACCATCCAGAACATCGAGCAAATCCTGCACAGCAACGAGCGTCCCAGTCGCGGGCAGTTTCACGCCAATCGCGGCACCGATTACCGCAGCCAGATGGTCGAGATGCACATTTCGGAAATCGGCTTTTGCAGCGGCCACTCTGCTTCCGGGGTGTGGATCAACGAGCGTGCCGAAACCTCGGTCAAGGGCCTTTACTCGGCCGGTGACATGGCTGCTGTGCCACACAACTACATGCTCGGTGCCTTTACCTATGGTTGGTTCGCTGGGGTCAACGCTGCCGATTATGTGGCCGGGCGCGAGCACTCGCCGCCGGATGCCGACCAGGTGGCGCATGAGCAGGCGCGGGTTTATGCACCGCTGGATCGCGAGCATGGCCTGCCGCCGGCACAGGTCGAGTACAAACTGCGGCGCTTCGTCAACGACTACCTGCAACCGCCGAAAGTGACGAAAAAGATGCAGATCGGCTTGCAGCGCTTTGCAGGCATCGAACAGGACCTCGAACAGATCAAGGCCAATAACGCTCACGAGCTGATGCGCGCCATGGAGGTCAGTGTAATTCGCGACTGCGCCGAGATGGCCGCCCGCGCCTCACTGTACCGCGCTGAAAGCCGATGGGGCCTTTACCACTATCGGGTTGACCACCCGCAACGCAATGACGCCGAGTGGTTTTGCCACTGTCACCTGAAAAAGGACGAAGCGGGGCGCATGGTCAGCTTTAAAAAGCCGGTCGAGCCTTACATCGTCGCTCTCGATGCCGAAGAGTTGCAAGCCTACGACCGGCTGCGGGTCGGCGCTCCATGACCTTGGATTACAACAGAGCGCCGCAGGCGCCAAGGACACCGTGAAATGGCCTATCAGCCTCAGGAAATCTTCTTTCGCTCCAACGCACCGGTCACGGTGGATGAAGACAAGTGCATCGCCCACAAAGGCTGCACCGTGTGCGTCGACGTCTGCCCCATGGACCTGCTGGCCATCAACCCGGCAACCCAGAAAGCCTACATGGCCTTCGATGAATGCTGGTACTGCATGCCCTGCGAAAAAGACTGCCCGACGGGCGCGGTGAAGGTCGAGATTCCTTACCTGCTGCGTTAGTCGAGTCAAAAGCTATCCGGTGGCCCCGGACGCCTGAGTTTCCCACCCCTCGTTTCCCACCGCGACTCGCGTGGCGGAGACGAACAACCACTGCTGATTCGAGGGGATATACCCATGCTATTGCGTGCTGCACTGGCCGGCTTTGTGCTGGCATCTCTGACCCTGTCGGTTCAGGCCGAAACCCTGCGCGTGGCCATCGGCACCCAGGACACCACCATCAACTGCGCCGCTGGCGGCCTGTTGATCCGTGAACTGGGCCTGCTGGAAAAATACCTGCCGCGTGACGGCAAGTACAAGGACGTCACTTACGACGTGCAATGGAAAAACTTCACCAGTGGCGCGCCGCTGACCAATGAAATGGTGGCCGGCAAGCTTGACCTCGGCGCCATGGCTGACTTCCCTGGCGCCTTCAATGGTGTGGCGTTCGAGACGGCGGGCAAGCACAGCAAGTTCATCAGCGTGTTGTCGGGTAGCGTGCAGGGCAGCGGCAACGGCATTGTGGTGCCGACGGCCTCGACGGTGCAGGACCTCAAAGACCTCAAGGGCAAGACCATTTCGGTGCCGTTTGCCTCGACCGCCCACGGCATGTTGCTGCGCGCCGTGGCGGCTCAAGGCTGGGATCCGCTCAAGGACGTCAACATTATTGCCCAGGCGCCGGAAGTGGCAGGTTCTGCCTTGCAGGCAAACAAGATTGAAGCCCACGCCGACTTTGTACCGTTTGCCGAGTTGTTCCCCAGTCGCGGCTTTGCACGCAAGATCTACGACGGCTCGCAGGCTGCCGCGCCGACTTTTCATGGCGCGCTGGTGGATGAGGAATACGCGAAGAAATACCCCGAGATCGTGGTCGCCTACCTGCGCGCCAGCCTGGAAGCCAATCAGTTGCTGTCGGCAGACCCTGAGAAATACAGCGAACTGGTCGAGAAAGTCACCGGCATCGAGGCCCAGGTCAATTACCTGTTCTACGGCCCGCTTGGCCTGCAGACTCGCGACCTGAGCTGGAAGCCTGAATACCGTCAAGCGGTCGGCACTGCCATCGACACCCTCAAGCTGCTGAAAAAAGCCGACCGTGGCCTGAACCTCGATACCTTCATCGATGACCAGTACCTGCGAGCGGCCTATAAGGCTTCAGGGCTGGACTACAGCGCGCAGTTGGCCAGTTACGCCCAGCAGCCGCTCAATGCGGTCGATGCGCTGAGTGGCCAGCCGATCACCGACACCCGTTCGCTGGCGCAGATCTGGGTCAGGGGCGAGCCGAAGGTGCGCCATTACCAGTCGGCAGAATCGGCCTTCAAGGCGCTGGCCGCGTTGAAAAAAGAGGGTAAGGAGGTGCGTGCGGTCTACGCCCAGGCTGAAGACAGCGGCATCAAGTTGCTGGCTGACCAGGCCTGGTTTGCCACCGACGGCCAAGGCCGGCTCAAGGCCTTCCTGCTGCAGGGCCAGGCCCGGACTTTCGCCACCGCCCAGGGCGGCAAGGTGCTGGATTTTACCGCTGCCAGCCAGCAAGCCGTGGCCAGCCGCTAAGCACCAGGAGTTGCCGTCATGCCCGCATCCTTGAGGCGCCCTGTGGCGCGTACCGTTTCAGTGTTGCTGTGCCTGCTGTTCTGGCAGGTTGCCGCCAGCCAGCACTGGAATCTGCTGCTGGTGACCTTTGCCCATGTGCCCACGCCGCTGGCGGTGGTACAGGCGGCGTTCGACCTGCTCGATTCGGGCAAGCTGGTCCAGCACCTGAGCGCCAGCCTGGGCCGGGTGTTCGCCGGCTACCTGGCGGCGGTGCTGCTCGGTATCGCGCTGGGCGTGGCCATCGGTCGCTCGCGTTGGGCCGAGGACCTGCTGTTGCCGCCGCTCGAGGTGTTGCGGCCGATTCCGGCTGTGGCCTGGATTCCGCTGGCGATTCTGATGTTTCCCTCTTCGGAGCTGTCGATGGTGTTCATCACCTTCACCGGCGCGCTGTTTCCTATCCTGCTCAACACCGTGCATGGCGTCGAGGCCGTCGATCGACGCCTGATCGCCTCGGCCAGAAGCCTGGGTGCCGGGCGCCGGGCAATCCTGCTGGAGGTGGTGTTGCCCGGTGCAGCGCCGAGCATCATCACCGGGCTGGCCATCGGCATGGGCACTTCATGGTTTTGCCTGGTGACCGCCGAGATGATTTCCGGTCAGTTCGGCATCGGCTATTACACCTGGGAGTCCTACACCATCCAGAACTACCCGGACATCGTTGTCGGCATGTTGCTGATCGGCCTGCTGGGCATGGGCAGCAGTCTGCTGGTCAAGCGCCTGGGCGGTTTGTGCACCCCTTGGCAACGTTCACGAGGTAACGCCCGATGAGCCATCACGTAACCCAGGCCGGGCGTATCGATATGCATGGCCTGTCGATCACCCTGGGTGAGCAACAGCAAGCATTCCAGGCGGTTCACGCGCTGGATGGCCACATCGGGCCCGGTGAGTTTGTCTGCATTCTCGGCCCGTCCGGCTGTGGCAAGTCGACCTTGCTCGGCGCGCTGGCCGGGCACTTGCACAGTTACAGCGGGCTGTTGACGGTTGACGGCCAGCCCGTCGCCGGTCCTTCACCGCAGCGCGGCATGGTGTTTCAGCATCACACCCTGTTGCCTTGGCGCAGGGTGCGCGACAACGTTGCTTTTGGCCTGAAAATGAAGGGGCAGGGCAAGGCCGAACGGCTGGCCGAGGCCGAGCGCATGCTGGCGCTGGTGGGCTTGCAGGACTTCGCCGACAGTTGGCCAGATCAGCTTTCCGGTGGCATGCAGCAGCGCGTGGAAATCGCCCGGGTACTGATCAACCGCCCGCGCCTGTTATTGATGGACGAGCCTTTCGGTGCGCTCGATGCACTGACCCGGCTGAAGATGCAGCATCTGTTGCTCGACATCTGGACGCAGATTCGCACCACCGTGGTGTTTGTCACTCATGACATCGACGAAGCGTTGTTCCTGGCCGACCGCATTCTGGTCATGAGTGCGCGCCCTGGGCGTTTCATCGAAGACCTGCGCCTGGATTTTGCCCGGCCACGTGACACAGGTCTGGTCACCAGCCCTGAATTTACTCGCCTCAAACGCCATTGCCTGGAACTGCTCAGCCATCAGGAAGGGCAACCGTTACCGCGCCTGAACCCGCTTGGCCTTCCCCTCGAAAACTCCCGACCGCGATTTGCCTTATGACCTATAGCCTGCAAGACCTCGACAACCCAGACATTCTGGTCCTGCGCCCACGGCTGGAAGATGCCGATGCCGGTGTGCGGCGCATTGCCCTGATCGAACTGGCCGACCTTGAAGACCCGGACGGCTTGCCGTGGCTGGTCGACCGCCTGGCCCATGATCCTGCCGTGGAGGTACGCACTGAAGCGGCACGCTTGCTTGAAGCCTGGGAAGAACCCGCGGTGGTC
Source organism: Pseudomonas sp. HP_08 (assembly GCF_055284095.1). Lineage (NCBI taxonomy): Bacteria > Pseudomonadati > Pseudomonadota > Gammaproteobacteria > Pseudomonadales > Pseudomonadaceae > Pseudomonas > Pseudomonas sp. HP_08. The sequence continues at coordinate 101,457 of NZ_JBTOQC010000002.1, forward strand.
GAGGCCTTGTGCCAGGCCTTGACCGATTCGCACGCGGCGGTGCACGAAGCCGCTGCACAAAGCCTGAGCATGCTCAAGGACCAGGCCGTCGGCACATTGATCCTGCCGTGGACCGGCCATGCTGAGGCGCGGGTGCGCAGCGCGGCCTTGCGGGCCCTGCGCGAGCTGCGTTATGCCCCTGCTGCGGCTGCCGCCACCGTGGCCTTGCACGACAGCGACCCCGGCGTACGCCGTGAGGCCGTGGCGGTGCTGGGCTGGCTGAAAAACACCGATGCGCTGGACGACCTGGCGCGGTTGGTAAGCGCCGACCCGGACACTGAAGTGCGGCGTGCCGCGACTGGCGCGCTGGGCATGGCCAGCGAGTCCCGAGTGTTGCCGGCGCTGTGCCTGGCGTTGAACGACGCGGCCTGGCAAGTCCGTGAGGAGGCGGCCACCACGTTGGGCAAGGTGGCTCAGCCGCTGTCGAGCCAAATGCTATTGAGCCAGGAGCAGGCCGGGCCTGCGTTGCTGGCCGCCCTGCATGACGATTACTGGCAGGTGCGCCTGCGCGCCACCCGCAGCCTGGGTCGTCTGCGCTATGGCGCGGCACTGCCCGGTTTGATCGAGACCCTGCAACACAGCATCAGCAACCTGCGCAAGGAAGCGGCGCTGGCGCTGGGTGAACTCGCCGACCGCAGCGCCATCGCCGCCTTGCAAGCCGCCGAACACGACGGCGACCCTGAAGTGCGCAAGGCGGTGCGCATTGCCCTGGCGCAACTGGCATGAACCAGGTCCCTGTGACTCAGGCGCCGTTGTCGATCAACGCTCGTCAGAGCAGCAGGCAGTTGTGCCTGACCTGGGCCGATGGCCGCGAGCACGTGCTCGACTACGCCGAACTGCGCCGTCAGTGCCCCTGCTCGCAATGCCGCGCCTTGCGCCTGCGCGGCAGCCGGCTGCATGTCTCGGCACAGATCCGTCTGCTGCAGGCCAACCCGCAGGGCTATGGTGTGCAATTGGTGTTCAGTGACGGGCACGAACGTGGCATTTACCCGTGGGCTTATCTTGCAGCGCTGCCCTCAGCAATGGCGTAACCCTTGCGCGACTACAAAATGCGCACAAAAAAAGGCGCGACCCTCATCGGGCCGCGCCTTTTGCATTACCAGCCGTCAAATCAAGCGATCGGCTGGTCGCTCCACTCACCATTCACCAGGCGACGCAGGCCCAGCGGGTTGGCGTTTTGCAGCGCCGGTGGCAGCAGGCTGTCAGCGTGGTTCTGGTAGCAGACCGGACGCAGGAAGCGGTCGATGGCCAGGGTGCCCACCGAGGTGCCGCGCGAGTCGGAAGTGGCCGGGTACGGGCCGCCGTGGACCATGGCGTCGGACACTTCGACACCGGTCGGGTAGCCGTTGACCAGAATACGACCGACCTTGTCTTCCAGCAGCGGCAGCAGCCACTGGTAGCCAGACAGGTCCGCAGGCTCGCCGATCAGGGTAGCGGTCAACTGGCCGCGCAGAGCCAGCAGGGCTTGTTTCAGCTCGGCATCATCGGCCACTTCGATGGCGATGGTGGTCGGGCCGAAGACTTCTTCCTGCAGCAGTTCGTCGCCGTTCAGCAGCAGGCTCACGTCAGCCTTGAACAGCTGCGACTGGGCTTGCTTGCCTTCCTGGACCTTACCAGCCAGGTGAGTCACGCCCGGATGCGCCAGCAGGTGCTCGACGCCCTTGCTGTAGCTGCGCAGGCCGCCGGCGTTGAGCATGGTCTGTGCGCCCTGGGCACCGATGTGCTCGCCCAGTTGCTCCAGGAATGCGGTGAAGGCTGGCGAACGCAGGCCGATGACCACGCCGGGGTTGGTGCAGAACTGACCGGCGCCCATGGCCACGGAGGCGGCCAGTTCCTTGGCAACGGTTTCGCCACGGGCGTTCAGCGCCTCAGGCAGCACGATGACCGGGTTGATGCTCGACATCTCGGCGAACACCGGGATCGGTTGCGCGCGCTCGGCGGCCATTTTGCTCAGGGCGTTACCGCCGTTCAGCGAGCCGGTGAAGCCGACGGCCTGAATGGCCGGGTGCTTGACCAAGCCTTCGCCCACGCCGTTACCGAAGATCATGTTGAACACGCCCTTCGGCACGCCGGTGCGCTCGGCGGCGCGGATGATCGCCTGGCCGACCAGGTCGGCAGTGGCCATGTGGCCGCTGTGGGCCTTGAACACCACCGGGCAGCCGGCAGCCAGCGCGGCTGCGGTGTCGCCGCCGGCAGTGGAGAAGGCCAGCGGGAAGTTGCTGGCGCCGAACACGGCCACAGGGCCCACACCGATGCGGTATTGACGCAGGTCGACGCGCGGCAGTGGCTTGCGGTCCGGCAGCGGCAGGTCGATGCGCGCACCCAGGTAGTCGCCACGGCGCAGGATTTGTGCGAACAGGCGCATCTGGCCACTGGTACGTCCGCGCTCGCCCTGGATACGGGCTTGCGGCAGGGCTGTTTCCTGGCAGACAACGGCAACGAAATCGTCGCCCAGTTGGTCCAGCTCATCGGCGATGGCATCAAGGAACTCGGCGCGACGTGCAGGGCTCAGTTGACGGAATTCATGAAAAGCGGCTTGAGCGGCTTTGGCAGCGGCGTCGATTTCGCCGTCGGTGGCCTGGGCAAAGGTGTAAGGCAGGGCTTCACCGGTGGTCGCGTCCAGGCTTTGATGCTGGGTCTGACCAAGGGCGCTGCGGGCGCCGCCGATGAAGTTATGGCCGAGAAGGGTGGACATCGGTATCTCCTGTTGTTTTGACATGGGCGCCGGGATCTTCAACGAACCTGCGTTCCCTTTGGGTTGCCGAATCGCGGATGGAGTGAGGATGGCGCTGGCAAGCTGCACACAAGCCAGAACCGGTGCATCGATAGGTCGACAGTCATCGTACAACCTCGGTATCAGGTGCGCAACTGCCACTCAGTGTTAAGCTGCGGCCGTCATCTGCTCTGGAGTATGGATATGATCTATGTGTGGCTGGTTGTTGCGGCGGTCATGGCGGTATATGGATTAATCAGGCTGAACCGCTCCATGAGGCGAGCCAGAGGCTTGCGCCGCGAACAGGTGATTCGCCATTACGTTTTGCCCGCCGGACTGTTCGAAACCCTGCGCCATCGGCATCCGCACCTGACCATCAAGGATTGCCAACTGGTCGCTCAGGGTCTGCGCCAATTCTTCCTCGCCTATCACCATAGCGGCTATCGCTATATCTCGATGCCTTCACAGGTGGTAGACGACCTGTGGCACGAATTCATCCTGCACACCCGCTCGTACGAAGAGTTCTGCAAACAGGCATTCGGGCACTTCCTCCATCACACGCCCGCCGCTGCGCTGGGTATAGAGGCAGGCAAGCAAAGCAACGCCGGCCTGCGCCGCACCTGGTGGCATGCCTGCCGCGATGAAAACCTCAACCCGCGCTCGGCGCTGCGTCTGCCGTTGTTGTTTGCCCTGGACGCAAAACTGCTGATCGCCAGTGGCTTTTTATACGTGCTCGACTGCCAGGGCATGCGCCGCGCCAGCAGCGACACCAGCAACAACGGCGTGGTGATTTATTGCGGCGGTGACCTGGTCGGCTCGTTTGGCGACAGTGGTTCCGGCACCGGTTCGGGCGATTCCGGTTGTGGTGGCGGCCACGATAGCGACTCCGGCTCAGACAGTGGTGGCAGCAGTGACAGCAGCGGCTGTGGTGGTGGCGGATGCGGCGGTGGTGGCGGCGGCGATTGACCGCCGCGCATCAGGCGGCTGTAGTGCCAGCCTGCCGCGTACGCCGTGAATTGCGGATAAACGCCAGCAACGCCAATGCCGGCAAGACCGTGCCGGCAATCATGATCCAGCCCCAGCCGCCGTGATTGAACAACACGCTGGCCATCGCCGAACCCGCCGCGCCGCCAATGAAAATGCTGGTCATGTACAGCGCATTCAGGCGGCTGCGGCTGTTGGCGTCCAGGGCGTAGACCGCCCGCTGGCCCAGCACCATGTTCACCTGCACGCAAAAGTCCAGCACGATGCCGGTGACCGCCAGGCCGATGACACTGGCGCCAAGTGAACTCAGTGCCGGCAAGAAGCACAGCGCGGCCAGCAGCAAGACCGCAAGACTGGTCTGGCGGGTGTAACCGGCGTCGGCCAGCCGCCCGCTGATCGGCGCAGCCACCGCGCCGATGGCGCCGGCCAGGGCAAACAGGGCGATCTGGCTTTGCGACAGGCCATGATTGCGTGCCAGTTCCAGCGGCACGGCGGTCCAGAACAGGCTGAAGGTGGCGAACATGCAGGCCTGATAAAACGCCCGCTGGCGCAGCACCGGTTGATCACGCAACAAGTGCCACAAGGATGCCAGCAATTGTGGATACGTCGCGCTGTGCTGCGGCTTGCGTTGCGGCATGGTGGTCGCCAGCACGATGCAGATGCCGATCATCACCAGCGCGGCCATGGCAAACACGGCCCGCCAGCCAAAGTGATCGGCCACCAGGCTGGCAAGCGGCCGGGCCAGCAGAATGCCCAGCAGCAAGCCGCCCATGATCCCGCCGACGACACGGCCGCGCGATTCTTCCGGCGCCAGGTGCGCGGCCAGTGGAATCAGGATCTGCACCGACACCGAACTGAAACCCACCAGCAGCGACAGCAGCAGAAACAGGTTCGGTTGTTCGACCAGGGCCGCGCCGGCCAGGCTCAGCACCGCCAGCAGCGCGGTGGCAATCATCAGCCGGCGGTTTTCCAGCAGGTCACCCAGCGGCACCAGAAAAAACAGGCCCACGGCATAGCCGATCTGGGTCAACGACACGATCAGCCCGGCCAGGGTCGGCGACAACCCGAGGTCCGGCGCGATCAGGGCAATGATCGGTTGGGCATAGTAGATATTGGCGACAATGGCGCCGCAGCAGAATGCGAACAGCAGCACCAGGCCGCGGGTCATGGGAGTGGCGGTAGATGTGGAAGACAGGCTCATGATCGGGCAAAGGCTCTGGGGCGCATAAAGCAGGATGGGAAGCAGGCTAACGGTATTTATCGCCGGCCAGAAGGGTCGGCGAGTTGATACTGGATATTTCTGACAATGATGCAGGCTGCCCGTGCAGCCATCACACCAGCGGCGTACCCGGCCCGCACACCAGGATCAGATTCGCCCCACCGTACTCGCTGCTCTCGATCCGCAACCCGAACCCATGCAGTTCGACAATCGCCGCCACCAGCGATAGCCCCAGGCCAAAGCCTTGCTCGTTGTCCTGTTCGCTGCGGTGAAAGCGCTGGAACACCACTTGCCGTTCAGCCTCAGGAATACCGGGCCCGGAATCCTGCACCTCGATGCGTGGCGTGCCTTGCCAGGCGTTGGCGCTCAAGGCGACTGTGCCGCCGGCCGGGGTGAATTTGATGGCGTTGTCCAGCAGGTTGGTCAATGCCTCGAACAGCAGCGCCCGATCACCGACCACCACCGGCAACGGCTCGTCCAGGTTCAGCAGCAGGGTGATGTCGTCTTCTTCGGCCAGCGGCAGGTAGAAGTCATGCACCTCGCGCAGCAGCGCGCCAAGGTCGAGTGCCACAAAGGCTGAGCGGCGGCGCTGGTCCTGCAATTCCGAAATGCGCAGCAGGCCGCGAAAGCGCGCCATCAGTGAGTCGGCTTCGGCGATGACCTGGCTGATTTCCGGGCTGTGTGGCGAATCCGGCGCTTCTTGCTGAATACGGTACAGCCGCGCACGCAGGCGCGTCAGCGGGGTGCGCAGGTCATGGGCGATGTTGTCGCACACGCCCTTGACCTCGTTCATCAGCCGTTCGATCTGCCCCAGCATGTTGTTGACGATCAGCGCCAGCATGTCGACTTCGTCGCGACGGGCCGAGACCGGCAGGCGCTTGCTCATGTCGCCGCTGACAATCGCCTCGGCGCTGGCCTGCAGTGCATGAATACGCCGCAAGGGCCGGCGTCGCAGCAAGTACCAGCCGGCCACGCCGGGCAGTATCGTCAGCGACAGCCCCCACAGCAGGGCATGCAGAATCAGGGTCGACACCGCAAACAGCGAGCCGTTGTCGCGCACCAGAATCAGCCAGTTACCGGCGCGGGTGCGGGTCGCCACCGCGGCACAGCTGCTGCGCGGCAGGCTCGGGTCGGTGGAGGCGATGCAGCTGCCGAGTTCGTGAATCTGTCCGTCCAGCGGCAGGTTGGCCGGAATCTGCCGGATCGGCCCGAACAGCGGACGCAGGCGTGCATCGAACAGGCCGAAGGCGTCCACGGCAGGTTTGTCGAAGGCCATGCTGGCCACCAGCGCTTCGACCAGATCCTGGCCTTCGAAGCGGGCGAACAATTGCTGGCGCTGGATCAGCGAGTGGCGCGCCATCTGGTCCAGGTAGCCTTTGACTTCCCAGTACAACACGCCGAGCAGAATGCTGCTCCAGGCCACGAACAGCGTGCTGTACAGCGCCAGCAGGCGGCTGCTGGACGAGCGCCAGCCTTTAGGCAGATTCGCTAATGACATACCCGGTCCCGCGCACAGTACGAATCAGCGGCGTACTGCCGGGGGCGTCGATTTTCTTGCGCAGACGACCGATATGCACATCGATCAGGTTAGTGCCCGGGTCGAAGTGATAGCCCCAGACTTCCTGGAAAATCATCATGCGGGTCACGACCTGGCCGTGGTTGCGCATCAGAAATTCCAGCAGTTTGTACTCGGTCGGCAACAGGCTCAGCGCCCGATCGCCGCGCCTGGCTTCGCGGCTGAGCAGGTCCAGCTCCAGGTCGGCGACCTGCAACTGGCTCTTTTGCTCGCTGGCCGGGTTGTTGCGGCGCAGCAGCACCTCGACCCGCGCGGCCATCTCGTCGGAGGCGAACGGTTTGGACAGGTAGTCATCGCCGCCGGCGCGCAGGCCGCGCACGCGCTCGTCGACATCCGACAGGGCGCTGATCATCAGGATCGGCGTGCTGATGCCCTGGGCGCGCAGGCGGGTCACGATGGTCAGGCCATCGACCTGCGGCAACATGCGGTCCAGGGTGATCAGGTCGTAATCGCCGCTGACGGCCTTGGCCAGCCCGTCCTGGCCGTTGTCGACCCAGTCGACATCCAGCCCGTGGCTGCTGAGTTCAGCAACGATTTCTTTTGCGGTCACAGCGTCGTCTTCGATTGCCAGGATTCGGGTCATGCTGTACGCCTGAAAGATTCGGACAAAGCCGTATCTTGCCTGTCACAACCTGAAAATTTCCTGAAAGACACCTCTAAAAATTACCTGCGTTGCCATCGCTGCGTTAAAAACAGGCGCTGACTGCCTCGCCTACGTTTTTAGAGGCGCTTTGAAGAAAGCGTGATGCTGGCCTTATGGCCGCATGCAGGCGTTAAAAGCGTCGGGTGCTGATCAACTCATCCAGCACCTGCGTGGTCACGCGAAACGGCACCGAGGAGTGATCCTCGCCGGCTTCGAGCTGAAAATCGCTGCGCAGCCCGTATTGCGACAGATCCTCAAGCCGCCGTTGCAGCGAGCGGGTGTCCTGAATGGCCTGGGGCATTTCACGGTCGCCGATCAACAGCTTCAGGCTGCTGTGGGTCAGGTCCAGTTTTCCGGCGTGGGCTTGCTGGGTAAACGCCCGCTCGTGGACCAACAGGTAGCGATCGCTCCACCACAGGCTCGGGCTGATGGCGACGATGTGCTGGAACAGGGTCGGGCGGGTGAACAAGGTGTAGACCCCGAGCATGCCGCCGAACGAGTGGCCCACCAGGCTGCGTTGATCCTGATCGACCTTGAAGCGCTCGTTCACTTTGGGCATCAGGCGTTGTTCGATGAAATTGAGGAACTCATCCTGACCACCTTGCGGCGGGGTGTTGCGCGACGCAGGCGCCGGCGGCGACAGGTCGTAGGCGCGACGGACAAAGTCCAGTGGCGTGTCGCTCGGGTAGCCGATGCCGACCACAATCGAGCCCTTGAGACGCTTCTGCGCACGCTTGGCGGCATGAAAGGCCGGAAAGTAGGCATTGGCGTCGAGCAGATAGATCACCGGATAACCGCCGGTAAACGGCACATCGCCTTCCGGCAGGCTGATCATGATCCGGTAGTCGCGGCCCTCGGCGCTGGTCATCGTCCATTGCTCGGTGCCGGCCAGGCTCACCGGCTCCGCGTGCGCTGCTGCTGTCAGGCCTGCCAGCAGCAGCGCCGCGAATACATTCAGCATTTTCGATAACGACATGGCACACCTTGGGCGTCAGGCAGAAAAGCCCGCAACACTAATGGCGAACCGTGGCGTTATCAACCTGGGTGGCGCTTTATTCCTGGCGGCTGCGGCGCACCTCTTCGAGCAACTTGCGCTTGTCGCGCTCGCGCTTGGCGGTCACGTCGTTCTCGCTGCGGATCTGCGCATGGCTGAGCAGGCCGAAGATAAAACTGCCGCCGATGATATTGCCGGCCAGCGTGGGGCCTGCAAACACCAGCCAGAAGTCGGACCAGCTCGCTTCGCCGGCGAACACCAGGTACGACACTTCTGCCGAGCCGACCACGATATGGGTGAAGTCGCCCAGCGCCATCAGGTAGGTGATCATCACGATGATCGCGATCTTGGCGTTTTCCATCGAGGCGATCATCCACACCATGGTAGCGATCATCCAGCCGGAGACGATGCCCTTGGCGAACATCTTGCCCACATCGTTTTCCATGACCTTGCGGCCGATTTCCAGAAAGGCCGTGTCGGTCTGGGTGTCGAAAATCGGCAGGCGCAGCATCACGAAGGCGACCAGGATGGTGCCGGCCAGGTTACCGATCAGCACCACGCCCCACAGGCGCAGCAAGCGCCCGATATTGTTCAGGGTCAGCTTGCTCATGACCGGCAGCACGGCGGTCAGGGTGTTTTCGGTAAACAGTTGCTGGCGCGCCAGAATCACCGCCAGAAAGCCTGCGGCATAGCCAAAGCTGGCGATCACATGGCTGCTGTCGCTATCGCCCAGGTGCGAGCGCAACAGCCCCATGGCCATCAGCGACAGGCCCATGGTCAGGCCGGCGGCCAGCGCCGACCACCACAAGGCGGCCACCGTGCGCTCCAGTTCATGGTCGCCCTGGATACGAATGGTTTCGTGCAGCACCGCCGCACGTGGCGGCAGCTTTTCATCGATCTCGCGTTCTTCTTCGGCTGACAGGCCGGGGGTCTTGCCGTCTGCTTGTTCGTCCATTACCACTTCCTGCACGCGAGAAATTAACGGGGGGAGCATCTGCCTATCAGGTCAGACAGTGCCCATCAGCTCAGACAGATGCCCCTTCGCGTCGTTCGCCCGTGTGCGAGTGATATCAGCCGATCAGGTCCTGGCTTTGCAGACGTTGTACGCCCAGCTCGCCCATGACTTTCCAGGCGCTGGCCAGCGAGCCATTGAGGTCGATGGCGCGGCAGGCGTCCTCCACCACATAGGTGTTGAAACCGGCCTTGAAGGCATCCTGCGCCGACCACGACACGCAGAAGTCCAGTGCCAGGCCGACCACGTACAGCGTGTCGATGCCGTGCTCGCGCAAATAGCCGGTCAGGCCGGTGGGCGTGGTGCGGTCGGCCTCCAGAAACGCCGAGTAACTGTCGATGTCCGGGTTGCAGCCCTTGCGCACGATCAGTTGCGCGTGTGGCAAGTCGAGGTCGGCATGCAGTTGCGAGCCATGGCTGCCCTGCACGCAATGCACCGGCCACAGGGTTTGCGGGCCATACGGCAAAGTAATGGTCTGGAACGGCTCATGGCCCGGGTGGCTGGGGGCGAACGAGATGTGCCCGGCCGGGTGCCAGTCCTGAGTGATGATCACGCGGGAAAACTGCTGGCCGAGGCGGTTGATCAGCGGCACCAGCGCATCGCCGTCAGTGACCGCCAGCGCGCCGCCGGGCATGAAGTCGTACTGCATGTCGATGACCAACAGGGCGCAGCGGCGGTCGCTGGGTGAGGGACTGGGCATCGTTGGGCTCCGGTTGTGGGTAAGAAAGAAGGAAAGTGTGCCTGTTAATCCCATTGATTGAGAAGAAGTGCACAGATTCGCATTTAGTAATACGTATCAATAACAAATACATCTCTGTAACATTTGTCACAAAAAACGATCAGGGCCGGACACGGCTCGATTCTCTCTAAAAAGAAAAGACATCAGGAGCACGCTTGTCGATGCGTCGTATTGTTGTTTCATTCTGTGCGTTACAGGCACTTGCTACACCTGCCTTGGCTGACCAGACTCAGGTTATCCAGTCCTCTATCGAATTGCAGGCCACCGACGTCAATGCGGTGACCGACACCGAGCGCGCCACTGGCCCCGTGCAGGGCTACAAGGCGACCCGCTCGGCCAGCGCCACGCGCACCGATACCGCGATTCATGAAACCCCGCAGTCGATCAGCGTCGTCACCCGCGAAGCGGTCGAAGACCTGGGCGCCACGCGCTTGCAGGACGCGCTGGACTACGCCGGTGGCGTGGGCCGCGCCAATAACTTCGGTGGCCAGGGCCTGACCACCATCACCGTACGCGGCTTCACCACCGGCGAGTTCTACCGCAACGGCTTCCCGATCAACCGTGGCTACCCGAACATGCCCGACGCCAACACCATCGAGCGCCTGGAAGTGTTGCGTGGCCCGGCCGCGACCTTGTATGGCCGTGGCGATCCCGGCGGCACCTTCAATGTGGTGTCCAAGCAGCCGTCGAACGAGCGCTCGGTCACCCTGGGCAGCCAGCTCAACGACCAGGGCATGTACCGCGGCACGCTGGACGCCACCGGTCCACTCGATGAAGAAGGCCGGGTGTCGTACCGCCTGAACGTGCTGGGCGAGGGCGGCGAGACCTTCCGCGACCACGTCGAGACCGAACGCTATGCCGTGACCCCGGTGCTCAGCTGGCAGGTCAACGACGCCACGCGCATCACCTTCGAAGGTGACTTCATGCGCAACAACCACCCGCTGGACCGTGGCCTGACCCGCTACCCGGCGCAGACCGGCACCGCCTCGCGCGATACGTTCTGGGGCGAGAAAGACGCCGGCAAGTTGCACAACGACAACAACATGGCGCAGTTGCGTTTCGAACATGACCTCAACGACAGCTGGACCCTGGGCGGTGGCGTGCAGGTGCTTGACGGCAGCCTGCAAGGCAATGCCATCGAAGCCAACAGCCTGGGCGCCGACGGCCGCACCCTGAGCCGTAACTTCAACTGGCGCAAGCTGGAGTGGACCGACCGCGACGTGCAACTGAACCTGACCGGGCGCTTCACTGCCGGCGGCCTGGAGCATCTGTTGCTGACCGGTATCGAGTACGAAGACTATGACTACAAGTCGATCATCATGCGCTCCAGCGGTGCTGCCGGGACCTATGCCATCGATATCTATGATCCGGTGTATGGGCAGGCTCGCCCGGCGCTGACCCGCACGCCCACTCATGACAAGGAAAACCTCAAGACCTGGGCGGCCTTCGTGCAGGATCAGGTCAGCCTGACCGAGCGTCTCAAATTGCTGGTCGGGGCGCGCTTCGAGCGTTTCGAGCATGACTACGAGTCGTATGTCACTGGCGTGAGGCCGTGGGAAAAAAGCGAGAACGCAGTCACTCCGCGTCTGGGCCTGACCTATGACCTGACCGAAGACCTGGCGCTGTACGCCAGCGCCTCGCGCTCGTTCAAGCCCAATACCGGCGCGGCTCGCCTCGGTGGCGGCTTCGATCCGGAAGAAGGCAAGGCCTACGAGCTGGGCGCCAAATGGCAAGTGCTGGACAAACAACTGAGCGTGGAAGCCGCGGTCTACCAGATCGACAAGAAAAACGTACTGACCACCGACCCGCTGGATTCGACCTTCAGCATCGCGGCCGGCGAAGTGCGCAGCCGAGGTTTCGACCTCAACGTGGTGGGCAATATCACCCCGGCCTGGAAAGTCATTGGCGGCTACGCCTATGTCGATGCGCAAGTGACCAAGGACAACACCCTGCGCAATGGCACCCGACTGGTGAACATTCCCAAACAGAGCGTCAGCCTGCTGAGCCTGTACGAGATTCAGGACGGCCCGCTGCGCGGCCTGGGCCTGGGCGGCGGCGCCCGCTATGTCGACGAGCGCGCCGGCCAGACCGCCAATACCCCGAACTTCAGCATGGACAGCTACACCGTGGTCGACCTGCTCTCGTACTACAAGGTCAACGACAACGTGCGCCTGAACCTGGACGTGAAAAACGTCTTCGATGAAGACTATGAAGAAGGCGCCTTCGGCAACATCTACGCCTACCCCGGCGCCCCGCGCACGGTCCAGGTGGGGATTTCGTACAGGCTCTGAGCGTCAGGCAAATACCCTGATCGGCGCGCCCGCGTGCCAGGCCTGGATATCCTCGATCATCTGGCCGAAAAACGTGCGGTAATTGTGCTCGGTCACATACCCGACATGGGGTGTGGCCAGCACGTTGTCCAGCGTGCGAAACGGGTGCTCGGCCGGCAGCGGCTCCTGATCGAACACATCCAGCGCCGCACCGGCAATCCGCCGTTGGCGCAGGGTGTCGATCAACGCCGCTTCATCGATGATCGGCCCGCGTGAGGTGTTGATCAGGTAGGCGCCCGGTTTCATCCAGCCCAGCGCCTGGGCATCCACCAGCCCGCGACTGCGGTCGCTGAGCACCAGGTGCACTGACAACACGTCGGCCTGCTCGAACAGTGCTTGCTTGCTGACGCGGGTTACGCCCACCTCGCTGGCGGCCTCTTCGGTGAGGTTCTCGCTCCAGGCAATCACCCGCATGCCAAAGGCCTGGCCGTAGCGGGCAATCCACTTGCCGATGCTGCCCAGCCCCAACAACCCCAGGGTTTTGCCATGCAGGTCACTGCCCAGGCCGACCTGCCAGCCACCGGCACGCAATGAATTGGCCTCGCTGACCAGATTGCGGGTAATGCCCATGATCAGCGCCCAGGTCAGCTCGGGTGCGGCATGCTTGTAACTGTCGGTGCCGCAGACCTCGATGCCCAGCGCCCGTGCGGCCTTCACGTCGAGGGCCGCATTGCGCATGCCGCCGGTGACCAGCAGTTTCAGGTTCGGCAGGCGCTCCAGCAGCGCCCGGTCGAACAAGGTGCGCTCGCGCATCACGCAGATCACCTGATAAGCACTCAAGCGCTCGGCGAGGGTTTCAGTGTCGGCGGGGTAGTCGTGCAGAAAACTCACCTGGCCAATCGATTCAAGCACCGACCAGTCCACCACCTCACTGGCCACGTTCTGCCAGTCGTCGAGCACCGCAATGTTCAGCAGGGTCATCTATTGAGTCTCCGTCAGTTAAACAATCCGGCCGCCAGATTGATGGTCAGGCCCAGAATCGCCGTATTGAAGATGAAGCCGATCAGGCTTTGCGCCAACACCACTTTGCGCATGTCGCGGGTCATGACACCGACATCGGAGGTCTGCACCGCCACGCTCAGGGTGAAAGAGAAGTACAGAAAGTCCCAGTAGTCGGGGTGTTTTTCGCCATCGGGAAAATTCAGCGCAGGTTTTGCGCCGGTCGAGGTGTAGAACAGCCGGGCGTAATGCAGGCTGAAGATCACCCCGGTCACCAGCCAGGAACCGACGATGGTCAGGCCGGTAAAGCTGTGTTTCAGCACCTGATGGTCACCGTGCAGGGCCTTGCTGCTGGCCAGTTCGACGATGATCGCCGCCAGGCTCGCCAGTGCTGCGACGCACACCGTCAGCAGCACCACGCCGGCGTGCTCGTCCTCGACCATCGCAATGCGTTTGACATCCGCCGCGCTGCTCTTGAAGGTGCGGCCAAGGATCAACGCCAGAAACAGCCACACCGTGACATTCCAGCCAATCAGGCAGTTCTGGATCAGGCTCGACGAGGGCACCAGCCAGGCGGTGCCGATGCCGGCCAGCAGGCCGAGCACGGTCGAGCAGGTCAGGCGAGGGTGAGTGCGGGCGATGTGCGGCATGGCAGGTGGTCACCGAAACATAAGTGGACACACATTAGCAGGTCGCACTGGTAGCATGCCGCCTCGCGCATTGGCCGTGCGGCGATAACAACAAGAAACAACAAGAGAAAACCCCATGCTTGCACTACTTGGTCTGACCATGGTCGTGGTGTTTACCTGCCTGATCATGAGCAAACGCCTCTCGCCCATCGTCGCCCTGACCGTGGTGCCCATGGTCTTTGCCGTGATAGGCGGCTTTGCGCCAGGCCTTGGCCAGATGATGCTCGACGGCCTGAAACTGGTCGCGCCATCCGCCGCCTTGCTGCTGTTCGCCATTCTGTTTTTCGGCTTGATGATCGATGCCGGTCTGTTCGACCCGCTGATCCGCAGGATCCTCAGGCACGTCAAGGGCGACCCGGTCAGGATCGCCGTCGGCACCGCATTGCTGTCGCTGCTGGCGGCACTGGACGGCGACGGCACCACCACCTACATGATCACCTGCGCGGCGATGCTGCCGCTGTACACGCGCATCGGCATGAACCCGATGATCCTTGCCACGGTGTCGATGCTGTCGCTGAGCATCATGAGCGGCCTGAGCCCTTGGGGCGGCCCGGCCACCCGCGTGATTACCGCCCTGGGCCTGGACGCCAGCGAGTACTTCATCCCGCTGTTGCCGACCGTGATCGGCGGCGCGGCCTGGGTAGTGTTCAGCGCATTTTTGCTGGGCCGCGCCGAGCGCAAGCGCATCGGCATTATCAGCCTGCAATCGGGTGGCGGCAGTTGCTACATCGAGGCGATTCTGGGAAACACCCCGCACAAGCGCCCGCAGCTGGCGTACGTCAACCTGCTGCTGGTCGTGGTGGTGATGGTCGCGCTGGTGATGGGCGTGATGCACGCCGCCATCCTGTTCATGATCGGCTTTGTCGCTGCGCTGATGATCAACTACCCGCAACTGGACGTGCAAAAACAACGCATTCTGGCGCATTCGGGCAATGCCATGACCGTGGTGCTGCTGGTGTTCGCCGCCGGGGTCTTCGCCGGGATTTTCTCCGGCACCAAAATGGTCGATGCGCTGGCGCAAACCCTGGTCGACTGGATTCCACCGTCCTGGGGGCACTGGTTTCCGCTGGTGGTGGCGATCACCAGCATGCCGTTGACCTTTGTGCTGTCCAACGATGCCTATTACTTCGGTGTGGTGCCGATCCTGGCCAATGCCGCTGCGGCCTACGGCATCACGCCGCTTGAAATCGCCCGCGCCTCGGTGCTCGGCCAGCCGGTGCATTTGATGAGCCCGCTGGTGGCCTCGACCCTGCTGCTGGTGAGCATGGTGGGGCGCGACATCGGCGATTTCCAGAAGGCCACGGTCAAGTGGGCGGTGCTGACCTCGCTGGTCCTCACCGCGCTGGCGCTGTTGACCGGGGCGCTGTCCTTTTTCGTCTGAAAAATTTATTTCTCCCACGGCGCCTTGGGAATCAGCAGGCCGTGGTTGCCGTTATAGGCGGCCCGCGCCGGGGATTGCCAGCCTTCGAGCCGCTCAGGCGGCAGGCTGTAGATTTCCACACCCAAGGGCCGGCAGACCGTCAGCGGGTCTTCGGCGTCCGGGCCCCACATCGGCAACGACAGGTCGCCGCCGGGGCAGGTCGACAGTGCGCAGAGCAGGTCGATCTCGGCGAAGAACTCCAGGTAGTCACCCTGCCTGGCCGGGCAGGCTTTCATGAAGTACAGGTCGTCGTGGTTCAGGCCGGTGCACTGGAAGATATTCAGCACATCGTGCACATCGAACTCGGTCAGGCCATGCGGCAGCACGGCGCGGGTCAGGTTGGAGTGGCAATGGTGATGGAAGTCCTCGCCGGTGAGCATGCGGTTCACATACGGGTCGCAGCGCGTGCCCAGCAGGTCGTGCAAACGCCCGCCGTGTTCGTCGATGCCGTAGTCGGCCAGGCTGTCGTCGGTGATGGTGACCATCGGCCGCAGAAACGGCAGGTTCGACCATAGCCGGTCATGGGTGCTGACATGCGCGCCCTGCAACTGCCGGGTGCGCGCCGCCCACATGCGCTCGCGCGGGTCGTTGGCGTTCCACACGTTGAAGTCGCCGACCTGCGGGCCGACCGGCGTGGTCACCCGGAACACATGCCCGGCCGGCACTTTCCAGGCGCGCCCGGTGCGGATCGGCACCTCGAATTGCTCCACCAGTGTGCGGCCTTCCTTGTGATCGCGAATGCGCTCATAAAAGGCCGTGTCGACCTGCAGGGCGCTGCCTTTGCTGACTTGATAGGCCGCAGGGTAATCCTTGTACATGGTGAGTCCTCAGGTTCTGGATCGATGAGGTAGTAAGGCAAAGGTCGGGCCATGTCGCCGGTTGGCACGCCACTAAAACCGTACGCTCAGGCTTACAAGATGACAATCACTCTCAATGTCTGTATAGATGCCAGCACCAAGGGGAGCCCGTATGCGGGCTGAGAAATCGCTGTAGCGATGACCCTTCGAACCTGATCCGGATAATGCCGGCGAAGGGATGGGATTTCGAACCTGCCTTTTTGCCGGTCTCCTGTTTTCATCTACAGAGAGCCTAGCGCCATGAGCGAACGTTTTACCGAAACCCTGCGCCGTCAGAGCGAGCCTGCCTGGTCGGCCGCCGTCGAGCACCGCTTTGTCCATGAACTGTTTGCCGGCAGCGTCGACGAGCGGGTCATGGGCCGTTACCTGATTCAGGATCACCGCTTTCTCGACAGCTTCCTGACCTTGCTCGGCGCGGCGATTGCCACGGCCGACAGCTTTGAAGCGCGGCTGCGGCTGGGGCGTTTTGCCGGGATGATTTCAGGCGAGGAAAACACCTACTTCCTGCGCTCGTTCGACGCGCTGGGCATTACCGAACAGCAACGTCTGGAGGCGCCGGATGCGGCCGCCACCGCAGGTTTCAAGGCGATCATGCGCGAGGCGGCGGCCACCCGTTCGTATGCCGCGGCGCTGGCGGTGCTCAGTGTTGCCGAATGGCTGTACCTGGACTGGGCGAGCCGTGCGCCGCAGCCGTTGCCGGCCAGCTTCGTGCATGCCGAATGGATCACCCTGCACGACAACCCGTTCTTCCGCGATTTCATCGATTTTCTGCGCTCCGAACTGGATCGCGTGGGACCGGCCGAAGAGGCCGTAAGCCGCGATTTCTTCTTGCGCGCCGTGCAGCTTGAGCGCGAGTTTTTCGATACCGCCTACGACATCGAGGCCTGAGACATGGATATTTTCGACCGCCTGACGAACGCCACCGCTGTCGACTGGAAGCGTTATGTCGAGCACGACTTCGTCCAGCAACTGGGCGCCGGCACCTTGCCGCACGCGGCGTTTCGCGAGTACCTGATTCAGGATTATCTGTTTCTGATCCAGTTCGCCCGCGCCTGGGCACTGGCGGCCTATAAAAGCCGCACCCTGGACGATATTCGTGCCGCCCAGGCGGGGCTGGCGGCCATTCTCAACGAGACCGAACTGCACGTGCGGCTCTGTGCCCGCTGGGGCATCGAACGCGAAGCCATGGACGCCGCGCCCGAGCATCAGGCCACCGTGGCCTACACCCGCTATGTGCTGGACTGCGGCGCCGCCGGTGACCTGCTTGAACTGCATGCGGCGCTGGCGCCCTGCGTGATCGGCTATGCCGTCATCGGCCGCGCCCTGGCGCCGAATGGCGTCGAAGCGCTGGCCGATCATCCGTACCGCGACTGGATCGCCGAATACGCCAGCGAAGGCTATCAACAGGTCGCCGCCGACGCCCGCCGGCACTTGGACGACCTGGCCGCCCGCAGCATGACCGAACGGCGCTTCGACGAACTGGCCGGCGTATTCGGCAAGGCTTCGCGGCTGGAGGCCGATTTCTGGCAGATGGGACTGGACGCGGTATAACGCCGAACACAACCTTGCAGGAGATCACCCGCTGCGCTGCCGCACAGCAAATATCGGACCGTAGGAGCGAGCGTAGAGCTCGCGAATGCGAAGGTGCAGTCACCACAAATGTGCTGACTTCACTGGCCCTTTCGCGAGCTGCGCTCACTCCTACGTAATTTGTGTCGTGCTTAGTATCAAGGCCAGCCCAAACTCCGTGGAAATGTGTTGATTTCACTGGACCTTTCGCGAGCTGGCGCTCGCTCCTACGCAATTTGTGTCGTACTCCGTATTAAGGCCTGCCCAAACTCCGTAGGAGCGAGCGCCAGCTCGCGAATGCGAAGGTGCAGTCACCGTAAATGTGTTGATTTCACTGGCCCTTTCGCGAGCTGCGCTCGCTCCTACGCCATTTGTGTCGTACTACTGCCAGGCAATCTCTACATTCCATGGATAGCCGCGAACGCCGTAGCGACGTACGTCCGCGTCATCCAGATTGGCCTGGTCGCAGAACGACAGCCATTGGCTGCTGGCGGTGTCATCAAGGCCCGCCAGCCACTCTCTGATTTGTTCATCCAGCGCCGCGGTGTCGCCATACAGCATCCACAGTTCAACCAGATCGATCTGCACCGCGGACCCGCTCAGGCAGGCTACAAGTTCATCCCATTCGGCAACGGCGGGCGCATGCTCAGGCCCCAGCGCCTCATGCAGTCGTTGCCTGCGCGAAGCGTAGGTGGCCCGGGCTTTTTCGAGCGGCGCAAAGCAGGTCAGCACCTGTTCGCTGATCGCTTCACCTTCTTCGTTCTCACAAGGTACGGCGACGTTGACCAGGTCATCGGCATCGAACAAGGCCAGCCATAAAATCGGCAGTTGATAGCTGGCGGCCAACAGGCAGGCCTCTTGCAGCTCAGCCCCGATGACGGGCCCGGCCTGATTATGGTTCATGAAAAAAACGCGATTGGCCATCTGCAACTCCTTGGGTTGGCACTCAAGCGACAATGTTCGATTCGACCCGCAATGCCAGCAACGTGTCGTGCTTGCCATGCAGCGTGAGGTCGAACAACCAGCGGCCATCCACGGCCGACGGCGCATTCTGTTCCAGCCATTGGTCAAGGCCATCGATGATGGCCTTGACGGTAATGCCCGGCTCATAGGCCGCCGGTACCCTCATGAGCACCGGCAGACGAGTCTCTGGCAAGTCCTCTGTCGGGCAGGCGTATTGCGCCTTGATGCTCAGCAGGTTGCCCATCTGATTGTCTTTGAACAACTGCGCCAACACCGCCGTCAGCGGATTCTCATCGGCACGTGAGCTCCACGCGCCGATGGGCAGGTACGTCTCGACATGCAGCGACGGCTCCAGCGCTGTGGCAAAGCGTGCGGTGGGCGTGCGGTAAATGAACGCCTCATGGGTCTGCGCCTCTGGCGCGTCGAGCAGTTGCGCATTACGCACCATATTCATTGCAAGCCGTGCTTGCTGGTAACGGATGATTGGCAGGTCGTGGAAAGTCAGTTGCAAGGTCATGCCGGACAGTGCCGCAACAGACTCGGCCGACGGGTCTGCAAAGCGGTACAGGCGCGTATCGGCCACGGGTGTTTCGGCAGTGAGCGGGCTCAGGGTGCCGTCCGCATTGACCACGCTGATCGCCGGCCAGTCGAGGGGTTCGGCAGCCGGCAGGCGTTCCAGGATCAAGGCGCCATGCACCGCTTGCTGTTGCCATTGCTGTGGGTCGAAGCGGATACGGAAGCGGTGCGCTTCAGAGGGCGTACTGTTTGCGGTGGCAGTATGTTCGTTGCGCGCCATCGGCTCGGATGCCGCCCAGCTTTGCGCGATGCGTTCGAACAGGTACGCGGCGGTCGACAGGGCGGTGAGTCGTTGCGGATTTTGCGGTTCTTCAACGATCTGCCACAGCGTGTCCTGTACCTCGATGTATTGGGCCAGTGCGTTGAGCCGTTCGCCGAGGCCGTTTTCTGCGGCCGGCTGCGCGTCGTTGCAGGCGCTTTCATTGAAAGCGATGTGCAGCGACAACTGATCCTGCGCCGCACTGGTGTGTTGCACGGTCACCTGATAATCCCAATACAAAGCCTCTTCGACCGAGAGCGGTTCAGCCCTTTTGCCCATGGCCTGAGCCAGTGGCAGCGGTGGGGCAGGGTAAGCCCGCAATGGCAGAATCGCACGCCCCTTGCCATGCACCTCGACGCTGCGTTGCAGGCCGACAGGCGAGGCCTCCACGAATGCCCAGCCGCTGTCCAGCGTATGCCTTGCCGCTGACGTGCGCCCGATGATCGCCGTGGTGTCATAGCCCTTTAGCAACTGCTGCGCCAACTGCTGGCGCAGCATCTCGCGCGGTACGTCAGGTGTCGCTGCCGGCGTAGCCGACTGATCGACCAGAATCGGCGCCAGACGATTGACCAGTGCCTCGATCAGCGACTGCCTGACCTGCTGGAAGCGGCCGGCTTGCCGGCTTTCAAGCTGTGCCAGCCTGTCGAGGTCGGCCAAGGCATGGCGCAGCCAGACGTCAGGGTCGACCTGCGCAAAGTCCTTGGGCGTGGGTGTTTGCAACAAGCCCGTGAGCGGGTCGAGCAATTGCACATCGGGGTTGTGAAAACTCTGCAGGCGTGTGGTCAGCGGGCGTATGGCAAAGCACTGGGCGGCGGTACTGCTCATGGGCGTAGCTCCTCGGGCGAAAGGGCCGCCCCGGCGAGATGGAGTACGCATCATCCAGCAAAAAAAACGGCGCGCAAGGGGGTTGCGCGCCGTGTGCCAGCAATGTGGCCAGGGTTTACGAATTCAAATGTTCAATCAACGCACCAGGCAAGGCTGCTTGTTGTTGAACGTCCAGTCCGGAATCAGAAACTGCATGGCGGCGGCGTCGTCGCGGGCGCCCAGGCCCATGCCTTTGTACAGTTCGTGGGCCTTGTGCACCTGGTCCATGTCCAGCTCGACGCCCAGGCCCGGTTTTTTCGGCACATGCACCTTGCCGTCGACGATCGGGAACGGTTCTTTGGTCAGGCGCTGGCCGTCCTGCCAGATCCAGTGGGTGTCCAGTGCGGTGATCTCGCCCGGTGCGGCGGCGCCGACATGGGTGAACATCGCCAGCGAGATGTCGAAGTGGTTGTTGGAATGCGAGCCCCAGGTCAGGCCCCACTCGTTGCACATCTGCGCCACGCGCACCGAACCCTGCATGGTCCAGAAGTGCGGGTCGGCCAGCGGGATGTCCACCGATTGCAGCTGAATCGTGTGGCCCATCTGCCGCCAGTCGGTGGCGATCATGTTGGTGGCGGTGCGCAGGCCGGTGGCGCGGCGGAACTCGGCCATCACTTCGCGGCCCGAATAGCCGTTTTCAGCGCCGCACGGGTCCTCGGCGTAGGCCAGCACATGGTGCTGGTCACGGCACAGGCGAATGGCTTCTTTCAGCGACCAGGCGCCGTTGGGGTCCAGCGTGATGCGGGCATCGGGGAAGCGTTCGGCCAGCGCAGTAACGGCTTCGATCTCTTCGTCGCCGCGCAATACGCCGCCCTTGAGCTTGAAGTCCTTGAAGCCATAGCGGCTGTGCGTCGCCTCGGCCAGGCGCACGATGGCCTCGGGGGTCAGAGCCTTTTCGTGGCGGATGCGGAACCACTCGTTGTCGGCGTCCAGTTCGCGGCGGTAGGGCAGGTTGGTCTGGTCCTGGTCGCCGACATAGAACAGATAACCGAGCATTTCCACGGCATCGCGTTGCTGGCCTTCACCAAGCAGCGCCGCCACCGGCACTTCCAGGTGCTGGCCGAGCAGGTCGAGCAGCGCCGCTTCCAGCGCGGTCACGGCATGGATGGCGATGCGCAGGTCGAAGGTCTGCAGGCCGCGACCGGCCGAGTCGCGTTCGGCGAAGGCCTTGCGCGCTTCGTTGAGGATCTTCTGGTAACTGCCGATGCCGTTGCCGACCACCAGCGTGCGGGCGTCCTCCAGGGTCTGGCGGATCGCTTCGCCGCCCGGCACTTCACCGACGCCGGTGTTGCCGGCGCTGTCCTTGAGAATCAGGATATTGCGGGTGAAGTAAGGGCCATGGGCGCCGCTCAGGTTGAGCAGCATGTCATCGTGGCCGGCCACCGGAATGACCTGCAGGCTGGTGATGACAGGCGTCTTGCCGTGGGTTTGAGCGGTCTGTTGGGTCATGGTCGCGTCCTTTTTAATCAAGTCTTTCTTGTTGGGCTCAGGTGATGAGAAACAGGGCAGTCAGTGGCTGGTCGAGACCTTGATATCGGCCACCGGCGTGGCGCCAGGCTTGGGCGTGTTGCGGGCATAAAAGACAATCACGGCAGCCAGGATCGAGGTTGCGGTCAGGCCATACAGGCCGCCCTGGATGGAGCCGGTGTGTTGTTCCAGAAAACCGAACGTGGTCGGCGCCACGAAGCCGCCCAGGTTGCCCACCGAGTTGATCAGTGCGATCACCGCTGCGGCGATGCGGGCATCCAGATACGCCTGCGGAATCGGCCAGAACAGCGAGGAGGCCGACTTGAAGCCCAGTGCGGCGAAGCAGATGGCGATGAAGGCGAAGATCGGCCCGCCAGTGGTCGACATGAACATGCCGGCGGCAGCGATCAGCAGGGCCATGGCGACCCAGGCTTGCTGGCGTTTCCATTTGCCGGCCAGGCTGGCGAACACATACATGCCGACGATCGACAGCAGCCACGGAATCGAGTTGAACATGCCGACTTCGAAATCGGTCAGGTTGCCCATCTTCTTGATGATGCTCGGCAGCCAGAAGGTCGCGGCATAAATAGTCAGCTGGATCAGGAAGTAGATCAGGCAGAACAGCACGATCTGGCTGTCCTTGAGCAGTTGCACCATCGACATCTTGATCGGGCTGGCTTCTTCGCGGGCCTTCTGTTCGGCGTCGATGGCATTGACCAGCGCGTCCTGTTCGGCGCGGCTCAGCCACTTGGCGTCATGCGGCTTTGAGTCCAGCCAGAACCAGACAAAGAAGCACAGGCACACCGAGAACATGCCCTCGATGAAGTACATCCACTGCCAGCCCTTCATGCCAAAGCCGGTGATCTGCAACAGCAGGCCGGACAGCGGGCCGGAAATCAGCGAGGCGATGGCCGAGCCGCTCAGGAAGATGGCGATGGCCTTGCCGCGCTCGACGCCTGGCAGCCAGCGGGTGAAGTAGTAGATCACGCCAGGAAAGAAGCCGGCTTCGGCCACGCCCAGCAGAAAGCGCAGGATATAGAAGTGGGTTTCGTTCTGGATGAAGGCCATGCACGTGGCGACGATGCCCCAGGTGAACATGATCCGCGTCAGCCAGATCCGGGCGCCGACTTTTTGCAGCAGCATATTGGAGGGGACTTCGAACAGCGCGTAACCGATGAAGAACAGGCCGGCACCAAAGCCGTAGGCGGCCGCGCCGATGCCCAGGTCGGTTTCCATGTGCGAGCGCACAAAACCGATGTTCACCCGGTCAATGTAATTGACGATGAACATGATGACGAACAGCGGCAGTACATGGCGTTTGACTTTGGAAATGGCCGATTGCAGGACCGGATCCGCGCCACTGCTCACACCGGAATTGGATGTGCTCAATTGGGTTTTCTCCCACTCGTTGTTTTTATGCGGGTTCAAGCAGATCGTCGTCTGCTTTGTCGGTCATCATACAAGTTATTGTTTTTGTCGCAAGAGGGCGGGTGTGGGTAATCGGTGGTTTTTTACGGATGCCTACCTTTTCGCTGTGCTGTTAATTTACATATGTACCTGTATTTATTGATTTTTATAGCCTTATCCAGGCGGTTGAATAATTGCTGTTTTGTGGTGGGGGGGGGAGAGTGACGTTTTCTGCTTGTAATACAAGTCAGACAAGTTGCAGTGCCTGTCTGACAAGTTGCCGGCCCGCAGCCAGATGCTATGATCCGCCGTCTCGCCGCCTGACAAAGCCTGAGACTGTCCAGTTCGACCGCCGTGTCAGGCGTGAAAAAATACAACCTGCGTTCGGATGATTGTCATGCAAGAAACCCCCGGTGCCGCCCCCAAGCGGCGGCAACACAGCCTGGCCACCGATCTGGTCACCGAGCTGAGCCAGCGCATTCTCCTGGGCAAGATCGCGCCGGGGCACAAGCTGCCTTCCGAGAACGAAATCGTCCGCGAACACGGGGTCAGCCGCACCGTGGTGCGCGAAGCGATTTCCAAATTGCAGGCTTCCGGGCTGGTGGTCACCCATCAGGGCAAAGGCACCTTCGTGCTGGAGCGTCAGGACCAGACCGGCCTGCGCCTTAAAGTCGAAACCGCCTCACGGGTGCGCGACATCCTCGAGCTGCGCATCGGTCTGGAAACCCAGGCCGTGGCGCTGGCGGCCCTGCGTCGCACCGACGAGCACCTGGCGCTGATGCGTCAGGCGCTGGATGACTATCAGGATCTGCTGGCCAGCGGCGACAGTTGCGTCGAAGCCGACAAGCGCTTTCACATGCTGATCGCCGAAGCCACCGGCAACCCGTATTTTCTGGAAATCATGCAGCACCTGGGCAGTGCGGTGATCCCGCGCACGCGCATCGCCAACAGCGAGCGTGCCGGCAGCAACCTGGCCAAGCACGGCTACCTGGCCAACCTGGAACACGAAGCGCTGCTCAGCGCCATCCGCCGCAAGGATCCCGACGCCGCCCGTGCCGCAATGTGGACGCATTTGAGCAACAGCCGCGAACGGCTGGTGCCGCTGGAGTGATTACGGGGTTTCCATCACGCCCAGCATCACCTGCGATTGCCACTGGTAATACGGATTGAACGTCAGCCGTGCATGCACCTTGCCCGCCGCGCGGTAGCCCCAGTCCGAATACCACACCGGTTCGCCGGCCACGCAGCGGGCCATGTCTGGCGGTTCCTGGCCGTTCCAGCAAATGCGCTGGCTGCCCTGCGGGCCGTACAGCGGGTTGTCCGGTGAAAACAGCAGGCCCATATGGGAAAACTGGCTGATGTGCTGCTCGGGCAGATAATCCCCACGCACCAGCACCCGCGGGTTTGGCGTGGCCGGCGTGTTGCCGTACCAGACCAGACGGCTGGCCGGGTGGGTGAAACGTTCATTGAAGCTGCTCAGCACAAAGTCGGTGTCGAGCACCGAGTCATGCTCGGTCAGGGCGACGAACACCGGCTTGGTGTACGGCTTTTCCACCAGCCGCTTGCGCGCCAGCACGCTGCTGAGATGAAACTGGGCAAAGCCGTTGGTGGGCACATTCAGATAGCGCACCGGCGTTTGCATCGGGCGTACGCCATCATTGGGTTCGGCCAGCCAGGGCCGCGCCCAACTGATCCACGGCGTCAGCCACACATAGGTGCTGTCGGAGCGAAACGCCGGCGAAAACAGCAGCAATCCGGCGATATCTTCGTGTTCGTAGGCGTAATCGAGCACCAGATTGGCGCCGGTCGAAAACCCGCCCAGGTACACCTTCGGCACCTCGCGGGCCAGCTGCGCGGCCTGCTCGCGCACCACGTGTTGCCACTGCTCCAGCGTCACTTCAAGCATGTCCTCGGGGCGCGTGCCATGGCCGGGCAACAGCACCGTGCGCACGATATAGCCCCGATCGGCGAGGGTGCGGCCGATGTCATGAAACGACCATGGCGAATCCCCCAGGCCATGCACCAGCAGCACGCCGGCCTTGGGCGTGCCGGTCGGGCGCCATTCCTGCGGGGCGTTCCAGGCAAGCTCCGCCTCGCGGTTACCGGTCTGAAAGGCGCGGTGGTTCTGCAACAGTTGCAGGGTCTGTTGCCGGTAGCTGGAAAAACCGGCCGGCGCTTGCGTGTCATCGGCCTTCAAGGCACAGGCTTGCAGCGGCAGGAGGGCGCACAACACGGCGAGCAGGCGGTAGCGAATCACGTTCAAGACCCTGGCAATGACAAGAATGACCGGCACTGTGCCATGCACTTCGCGCCGCACCTCACTTTCAGGCACACTCCGGCCTTCATAAATTCAACAAAATGTATCGGCATGCCGATCCTGCCACTGGAGACTGCCATGTTCGCCCTTGATCGCGCCCTGGCCCAGGACATCGTCGACCGTGCCATGGCGATCCTGCCCTATAACGTCAATGTCATGGATTACCTGGGCATCATCATCGGCAGCGGCGATGCCGAGCGCCTGAGCACCCGTCATGAAGGCGCGCAGGAAGTGCTGGCGACCAGTCAGGTGGTGGAAATCGACGCTCGTGCCGCCAGCCGCCTGGGTGGGGTCAAGCCCGGGGTCAATCTGCCGCTGATGCTCGATCACCAGTTGATCGGCGTGCTGGGCATCACCGGCGACCCGGAGCAGGTGCGGGTGTATGGCGAACTGGTAAAGATGACCGCTGAAATGCTCATGGAGCAACGCCGACAGCAAGCCGACCGGCAATGGCGCCGGCAGCGCGGTGAAGAATTGCTGGCGCGGCTGTTGTGGGGCGATTGCCCTGACAGCCTGGTGGACGAGGCCCGGCATCTGGGCCTGCAACCGCAGCAGCCGCGCCAGGCGGTGCTGATTCGCCTCAGTGAAGCGCTGGACATCGGCCATCCGCTGTTCGTCCGGCTCAGCAGTCGCTACCCGCAAAGCTGGTGCATCCTGCGCGAACCGACGCTGCTGTACTGGTGCCGGGTGGTCGAGCGCGAGCGCGGCCATGATCGTAGTCATGACGATGCTCATTTGCTGGAGCAGGCCACCGCCCAAGGCTGGCCGATTCTGCGCATGGCCACTGCCGAGCCCTCGGCGAACCTGCCGACCTTGCGCCAGGCCTGCGCGGCGACACTGGACCTGCTCGATTACGCCAGCCAGATCCGCCCGGCCCAGCGTTTGCTGCACCTGCAGGACCTGCGTCTGCCCGTGCTGTTCTGGCGTCATCGTCACGACTGGCTGGCCCAGGAAATCGCCGTACCGATCCGGCAATTGCAAGAGCACCCGCAACTGCTGGAAACCCTCGACCGCTGGTTCGAACACAGCGGCGAAAGCCAGGTGTGCGCCGAGGCCTTGGGCATTCACCGCAACAGCCTGCGCTACCGTCTGGAAAAAATCGCCGAACTCACCGGCTGCGATCCGTATCACAGCGATGACTTGCTGCGTTTGTATCTGGGGAGGCAGGTCACGCCCGACCATCGCGCGTTGTGCAAATGACCGATAGCACGCGCAGGCCATTGTGCGCAGGCCCACGGTAAAGCGGCTGCCTGAATGCGAACATGCGGGTACAAGAAGAGGAGTTTCACCCATGAAAATCGTCATTGCCCCCGACTCGTTCAAGGACAGCCTCAGCGCCCAGGCCGTCGCCCAGGCCATCGCCAGCGGCCTGACCGAGGTCTGGCCGGCGGCTGAACTGCGCATCTGCCCGATGGCCGACGGTGGCGAAGGCACCATCGAGTCAGTCTTGCAGGCCTGCAATGGCCAGTTGCGCAGTGCGCACGTACAAGGGCCGTTGGGCGAGCCGGTCGAGGCCGGCTGGGGCTGGCTGGCCGAGAGCCGCACGGCAATCATCGAAATGGCCACCGCCAGCGGCTTGCAGTTGCTCACCCGCGAACAGCGCGATGCGCGGATCACCAGCACTTTCGGCACCGGCGAACTGATCGCCCAGGCGCTGGATGCTGGTGCGCAACGGGTGATTCTGGCCATTGGCGGCAGTGCGACCAACGACGGCGGCAGCGGCATGATGGCTGCGCTGGGTGTACGTTTTCTGGGACAAAACGACGAGCCGCTGGCGCCCGGCGGTCTGGCGCTGGCACAACTGGCGCGCATCGACCTGAGTGGTCTGGATGCGCGGTTGTCCGATGTGCGTTTCGAAATCGCTGCCGATGTCGACAATCCCCTGTGCGGCCCACATGGCGCGTCGCATATCTTCGGCCCGCAAAAAGGCGCATCGCCCGAGCAGGTGCTGGCGCTGGACGCCGCGCTTGAGAACCTGGCCGATCATTGCGCTGAAGTCCTGGGCCTCGACCTGCGCAGCAGCCCCGGCAGCGGCGCGGCCGGCGGCATGGGCTTTGCGGCCAAGGCGTTTCTGAATGCCACTTTCCGCCCCGGCGTCGAGGTCGTTGCCGAACTGACCGGCCTTGAACAGGCGCTGGCCGGCGCCGATCTGGTGATCACCGGCGAAGGCCGTTTCGACGCCCAGACCCTGCGCGGCAAGACCCCGCTGGGCGTGGCGCGTTTCGCCGCGCGTCAAAACGTGCCGGTCATCGTACTGGCCGGCACGCTGGGTGAAGGTTACGAGCAGCTCTACGCACACGGCATTCATGCCGCTTTCGCCCTGGCCAACGGCCCGCTGACTTTGGACGACGCCTGCCGCCATGCCGCGCCACTGTTGCACGACCGCGCCCGGGATCTGGCGCGCCTTTGGGATCTGGCGGCGCGCGGGCGCTGAATGTAACAAATGCTGGCAGCAGGCCCTAAAGATGCACCCGGCAGGGCCGATAGGGTGGAGTGAGGTTGTCCGACAACCCTCATATCGATCCAGCCACCCTATAAAAAAGAGCCGTAGCCATGAATCTACGCAATCTGACCATCGCCCGCCGTGCGGGCCTGGGCTTTACTTTGATTTCCCTGCTTGTGGCTGTGCTTGGCTGGTTTGCACTGGTGCAGATGCAGACCATTCGCGAAAGCGAGGTCGCGGTTGAAACCAACTGGGTGCCGAGCATGCGTGTGGTCAGCGACACCCGCGAGATCATGCTGCGCATCCGCACCATTTCCCTGCGCATGGCGCTGGACCCGGATCCGGCCAACGTGGCGACCTACAAAGGTCAGATGGACACCCGCCTCAAAGACCTCGACGGCAAACTCGAGATCCTCAACAAATTCATCGATACCCCCGAAGAAAAGGCGCTGGCCGAACAATTTCGCGTCACCCTGAGCGAGTATCGCAGCGGCCTGGATCGCTCTTTCGTGCTTGCCGCACAGAAGGACAATGCCGGGTTGATCAAGCTGTTGCAGGTCGACATGAAGCAGATCGTCGACGGTTCCGGCAAGCAACTGGCCGACCTGGGCGATTACTACGGCAAGAAGATCGATGCCGAAGGCAAGGCGGCCGAAGAGCAGTACATGCAATCGCGACTGGTGGTCATCATCTTCGTGATCGCCGCTGCGCTGGCGACCATAGGCCTGGCCTGGTGGCTGACCCGCAGCATCGTGCGCCCGCTGGAAAGCGCGGTGCGTGCCGCCGAGCATGTGGCCGGCGGCGACCTGACCCACGACATTCATGTCGAGGGCGAGGATGAAGTCACCCGCCTGCAACGCGCCTTGCAGCAGATGCAGAATAATTTGCGCGAAGCCATGCGCCATATCGGCAGCTCGGCGACGCAGCTGGCATCAGCTGCGACCGAGCTGAATTCGGTCACCGAAGACAGCTACCGCGGCCTGCACCAGCAAAACGCCGAGATCGATCAGGCGGCCGCGGCGGTCAACGAAATGACCTCGGCGGTCGAAGAGGTGGCGCGCAATGCGGTGTCGACCTCCGATGCCTCCAGCCACTCCAGCGTCTCGGCCAAGGCCGGGCAGCAGCGGGTGCTCGACACGGTGCAGTCGATCCAGACCCTGACCGACAACGTGCAGTCGACCTCGACACTGGTGCAAAACCTGGCCAACCAGTCGCAGGACATCGGCAAAGTGCTGGATGTGATTCGCTCGATAGCCGAACAGACCAACCTGCTGGCCCTCAACGCCGCCATCGAGGCGGCGCGTGCCGGTGAGTCCGGTCGCGGTTTTGCCGTGGTGGCCGACGAAGTGCGCGCCCTGGCGCATCGCACCCAGCAGTCGACCCTGGAAATCGACACTATGGTCAACGCCATGCGCAACGGCTCGGCACAGGCGCTGGAGTCGATGCAAACCAGCCGCGATCGTGCCGGCTCCACCCTGGAAATGGCCCGTGGTGCCGGTGAGTCGCTGAGCGAGATCACCAGCTCCATCAATCAGATCTCCGAGCGCAACCTGGTCATCGCCAGCGCCGCCGAAGAGCAGGCCCAGGTGGCGCGCGAAGTGGACCGTAACATCGTCAATATCCGCGATCTGTCGATGCAATCGACGCAAGGCGCCAACCAGATCAGCGCCTCCAGCAACGAGCTGTCGCGCCTGGCCGGCGATTTGAGTCAGGTGGTGGCGCGCTTCAAGGTCTGATCTATCTGTCGCTTGCCGATGGCCGACTTTGGCGCGCATCATCGCCACGGTCGGTCAGGGCGCCTTTGAAGTGCCCGGCCATGGTCAGGTCTAAGAGGGCAGCGCGTCATGGACAAGCATCTCACCCCGCAGGTATTCAGCAGTTGGCTGCGTGCGCCGGCCCATCGTCAGTGGCTGAGCCAGGAGGGTATGCGTCTGCTGGGCTTCGCCAAGGCGGCCAGACTGGAACACGGCTTTGGCGACCTGGACACCTATGGCCGGCTGCGAGTGGGGGCCAAGGCGCGGACCCTCAATACCGCGCGGCTGGTGCATTGTTTCTCACTGGCGCACATCCAGGGCATTCCGGGCTTTGCCGAACTGATCGACCATGGCCTGGCCGCCTTGCACGGCCCGCTGCGCGATGCCGAACACGGCGGCTGGTTCGATTCGCCGCTGGACGAAGGCGGGCACACCGACAAACAGGCTTACCTGCACGCCTTCGTGGCACTGGCAGCAAGCTCGGCGATGGTGGCAGGCAGGCCGACGGCGCAGGCGCTGCTCGATGAGGCGACCGGCGTCATCCTTGAGCATTTCTGGAGTGACGAAGAGGGCGCATGGCGTGAGTCGTTCTCGCGCGACTGGCAGGTTGAAGAAGCCTATCGCGGTGCCAACAGCAACATGCACGGCCTTGAAGCCTTTCTGGCACTGGCCGATGTCAGCGGCGACGGCCAGTGGCTGGAGCGCGGACTGCGCATCGTCGAGCGGCTGATTCACCAGCACGCTGCGGCCAACGATTTTCAGGTGATTGAGCATTTCAGCCAGGCCTGGGAGCCACTGCCGGACTACAACAACGATAACCCCGCCCATCCCTTTCGTCCCTATGGCACCACGCCCGGCCACGGTTTCGAGTGGTCGCGCTTGTTGCTGCACCTGGAAGCGGCATTGCTGGATACCCGTTGCAACGCACCGGGCTGGCTGGCCAAGCAGTCTCATCAGTTATTCGACAGCGCCTGCCGGCATGGCTGGGAGGTCGATGGTGCGCCGGGCATCGTCTACACGCTGGATGCCGCCCGCCGCCCGGTGATCCGCCAGCGTTTGCACTGGACCCATTGCGAGGCGGCTGCGGCGGCTGCGGCGCTGTTGCAGCACAGTGGTGAGCCGTTCTATGAAGCCTGGTATCGGCGTTTCTGGGAATTCAACGAAACCCGCTTCATCGACCTGGAACATGGCAGCTGGCGCCACGAGCTGGATCAGAACAACCGCCCCAGCGCCGGGATCTGGCCGGGCAAACCTGACCTCTATCATGCGTATCAGGCGGTGTTGTTGCCGACGTTGCCGCTGGCACGAAGCCTGGCCAGTGGCCTGGCGCTCCAGACGCTGGGCTCCTACAAGTAGGGACGGCAGCGCCAGCCACAAGGCATTTCCGTTTCATTGCAAGACAAAGCGGACGCACATCACGCCTGTCAGGCCATGTGCTTGCCGATGCGCACGCTTGCCCCTAGCCTTGCCGCAACCCTGGCAAATGCCGGGGCGCTTTTTCAAACACCGGAGGAGGTGCGTGTGCAGGTAAGCATTGCGGATTATGTGCAGGGCTGGTCAGCGTCTGCGCTGGCCGGCTGGAGCGCGATGTCGCCCTGGACGCTGGTGGGGCAAGCGGCCCAAATCGTCGAGCGGTTGATCGCCGGGCTGCCGGCCGATGAGTACCGGATCAGTGACCAGATGGCCGTGCATCATTCGGCGGTGGTCGAAGCCGGCGCGGTGCTCAAGGGTCCGTTGATCGTCGGGCCAGGTTGCTTCATTGCCGCTGGCGCCTACCTGCGTGGTGGCTGCTGGCTGGACGCGCACTGCGTGATCGGTCCGGGCGCGGAGCTGAAAACCTCGTTCATGTTTGCCGGCAGCAAGCTGGCGCATTTCAATTTTGTCGGTGATTCGATCCTGGGCGCGGGGGTTAATCTCGAGGCCGGCAGCATTGTCTGCAATTACCGCAACGAGCGTGACGACAAGCAGGTGCTGGTGCGTATCGACGGTCGCCTGCATGGCACGGATTGCGACAAGTTTGGCGCCCTGATCGGCGATGGCGTGCGCCTTGGCGCCAATGCGGTGGTGGCGCCCGGTGCCTTGCTGGCACCGGGTTTTATCGTGCGCCGTGGTCAGGTGTTCGACGCCGAGCTAGCCGGGTGACACCAGGTTCCGGTTGCTGAAGCGGATGATTTGCCGCGCCAGGAAGCTGCCGGTCAGGATCACCCCGAACAACCGCAGGGTTTGCATGGCCAGGACAAAACCGACATCGGCGTGGGTGTCGATGGCGATGATTGCCATGGCATCCAGGCCGCCTGGGCTGGTGGCCAGGTACACCGAGAGAAAGTCCTTGTCCATCAGCCAGGCGATCAACCAGGCCGACAGCGCGCAGAGCACGATCAGCAGCAAGGAGGCGAAGATCATCATCGGCAGGCGGCGCCAGACATAGTCAATGGTCGCCCGGTCGAAGCGCAGGCCGATGTAGCAGCCGATGGCGCCGTAGCCGAAGCCCATGACCCAGCCCGGCAAGTTGATATTCAGTACGCCACTCAGTTGCAGCGCGGTGCCGACCAGTAACGGCACCAGCAGGGCGCCGGCCGGCAGGCGCGAGCCCGGCCAGATGGCGGTCAGAATCACCGCCAGGCTCAGCAGTAGATCAATCGGGTTCAGGGGCTGAACCGCCGTTGCCGCGCTGGCGGTCAATCCGGCGCTGTCAGCGGGGGCGGCCAGCCAGTGACTGACCAGCGCACCGATCACCACCACACAGACCACCCGCACATATTGCATGGTGGCGACCACCCGCGAGTCGGCGCCGTAGTCTTCCGACATCGCGACCATGGCCGATGCCGCACCGGGCGAGGTGCCCCATGCGGCGGTATGGCTGGGGATGCCGGCATAACGCACCAGCACCAGGCTGACCACGGCGCTGAGCAGCACGGTAAATACCGTGGCCAGCAACATGATGTGCCAGGACTGCAAGGCCACCAGCAGTACGCCGAGGCTCATGGCGTGGGCGATCAACACCCCGACGGCGCCCTGGCCCAGCTGGAACATGACGCGCGGCATGCGAATGGTGGCGCCGGACACGCCAAAACCGATGGCCACCAGCATGGGGCCGAGGAACAAGGCGGCGGGGATGGTCAGCAGGACAAACAATTGACCGACGACGCCGGCGGTCAGGATCAGTGCCAGCCATTGACTGGCCGGCGACAGGGTGGGCAGGGCGAAGCGGGCGGTGCGTGGCAAGGAGTGGCTCCTCGAGAGGGATCAACAACCCGTGTGAGTCGGGTGCGAGCAGTATCGGGGCTTGAACTTATCAAGTCTATTTTCTAATAATCATGAATTGATAACTTTGGTTGATGAATCATGGACCTGCGCGACCTGACCTATTTCGAAACCATCGCCGAACTCGGGCACCTGGGCCGTGCGGCCCAGAAGCTCAATCGCAGCCAGCCGGCGTTGACCAAGAGCATTCAGCGGCTGGAAGAATCGTTTGGCACGCGCTTGTTCCAGCGCGATGGCCGGCGAATCAAGCTGACCCCGGTCGGCGAGTTGCTCAAGGCGCGAGGCAAGGAACTTCAGCAAAGCATCGCCCAGACCCAGCGCGAGGTCCGCGACTTTGCCAGCGGCCTGGTGGGTAACATCCGCGTGGGTTGCGCCGCGACCATGGCCGAACACTTGTTGCCCAAGCTCACCTCGGCCTTGCTGCAACGCGCGCCGGACCTGACCTTCAAACTGGTCATCGGCCAGGATGACCTGCAACGCGAAGCGCTCAATGCCGGGCAACTGGACATGATCATCTGCACGTTGATCCCGGAGCATGAACAGCTGGAGACCTTTCCGGTCTTCGAAGACGAACTGGTGGTGATCGCCAGCCAGCATCACCCGATCTTCGACTCGGGCCTGCAGATGCGCGACCTCTGCGATTACCGCTGGGTGCTGCCGCCGATTGGCGTGTCATCGCGCAAATGGCTGGATGCAACCTTTGCCGCGCACGACCTGCCGTTGCCGGTGGTGCAGATCGAAGCCAACTCCATCTCGTTGCTGCCGGGGCTGATCGCGCAGACCAATCTGCTCAGTTACATCGCCCGCGAAAGCCTGGAATTTGGCCGCAACATGCAACACCTGCGCGAGGTGCCGGTGGCTGAGGCGACCATGAAACGCACCGTCGGTGTGACGGTACGTAAAGGCGCCTACCGGTCGCCGGCGGCCGAGGACATGCTGGGTTTGCTGCGCGACCACGGCAATGATTTTCTGAGCTGGACGTGAGCCCGGACAAGGCCTGAAGATAGTGGCAGAACAACCACTTGAGACTTTTCCTATAGGAGTACGACCCCGATGGATAACTTTTCACTGACGACGCACAGCCGGGTCTGCAACCCGTTTCTGCACATCGACACGTTGCATCTGGGAGGCGACCAGTCGCCGCTCAATGACGCCGACGCCGATGAAGACAACGATGTTGAGGTTTACCTGGACCCGGACCTGCTCGGCCTGGATGATTTTGCCGATGCCGACAAGCTTGACCCCAGCTACACCGGCGACATTGGATCTTCATCGATCAACTGAGTCGATCAACTGACATTGGCTTCAGTCCGCGCCAGATAACGCGCCAGCGCCTCGGCGCCCAGCTCTACGCTGGAGCTGGCCCCGACCCAGCTACACGCCAGCATCAGGTTGCGCGGCAGGCCGAAATCCTCCACCAGCAGGCCAAGGGCATCCAGCCCTTGCGCGTCATGCGGCACTTGCTCACGCAGGGTGCCGGTGGTTTTCAGGTAGGCCCACACCGGTTTGCCCAGTGCCACCGCCATGCCGACCTCAAAGGCGGTGCCCGAGTCAGGCTCCTGGCCACGAAACGTATTGAGGTTGGCCAGCACCGCATGACAGCGCTGGATCATCGCGATGTTCTGTTGGTAGATCTGCCGCGCCGTTTCCTGTGGCGTCAGGCCGGGCGTGACCTCGTTGTCGAACGGATACAACCCCTGCAGGCCATGGGCGGCGCACAGGTCCTTGAGATAGTGACCGTGCGCGATGGCATCGGGGCGGAACACATCGAAACCGGCCAGGTAAATCAACGGTGTGTGCATGACGGCGCTCCTGTGTGGCGTGGGGCGATTCTAAAGGGTCGGCCTGATGTCTGCCTGCCACTGATCGGGACGAACGGTTGCACACTGGAATCTGTACGCATAGCCAGTATCCTTGGCGAGTCTTTGACTTGCCCGAATCGACCCGTGAACAGCTCTCCTCTCGACAATCCGCTTTATTACCTGGTCAATTTCCAGCAGGTGCTGGCCTGGATTGCCCAGCGCTACGATGACCTGCTCGATGAACAAGAGCGGCATTTCATCCGCACCTTCGCTGACTTGCCGACCGCTTCCCAAGGCTTGCTGGTGCGCATGGTCATGCGCAAGGGCACGCTGTTTCGTGCCAGCAAACTCAGCTATGCCGAACTGGGCGACACCTTGCAGGCGGTGCAGCCGTTACTGGCGCTGGGCTGGGTCGATGCCCGCCCGCCGCTGGACCTGGCGGCGTTGTTCAACCTGTTGCGCAAGGACGAACTGGCCCAGTGTTTCAAAGCCCACGCGACCAAAGGCGCCGAGCGCAAGCCGCAGTGGTTCGAGCGCCTGTTGCCGCTTTACCCGGACGCGCAGCCGCTGGCGTCGTGGCACCCGCAACTCGACGATGCCGTTCTCAGCCTGAGCGTGATGGAGCTGTGCGACCGCCTGCGCCTGTTGTACTTCGGCAACCTGCACCAGGAGTGGTCGCAGTTCGTGCTGGCCGATCTGGGCATCTACCGGTTTGAAACGGTCGGTTTTTCGCCCGATTCGCGCGGCATTACGGCGCGCGCCGATATCGATGTTTGCCTGCAATTGCATGCCTGCCGCGAAGCGCTGGCGCTGCTGGCTGAGCAGGGTGGCGAACTGGCGCCGCTGGCAGTGCGCGCGCTGGCCATCGACACCCGCAACGAATGGCTGCGCATGCGTCGCGCCAAGCTGCTGTTTCTTATCGGCCAGCAGGCCGAGCGGGCGCAGGACTGGCCGCTGGCGCTTCAGGTCTATGCCGACTGCGGCTATCCCGGTGCCCGCTCGCGGCGTATCCGGGTGCTGGAACGCAGCGCTGAATATGCCCAGGCCATGACCTTGCTGGAGCAGGCCCGCAGCACCCCTGAAAGCGATGCCGAAATCCAGCACCTGCAACGGGTACTGCCGCGCCTGCAGCGCAAGCTGGGCCTGGCCGCCGCACGTCGAGCAAAGGCACGCGAGGTGAAACGCATCGATCTGAGCGTGCCGCTGCAAGTGGGCGTCAGCGTCGAGCATCGAGTGGGTCTGCATCTGGCCGAGGAGGGCGCCGAGGTGCATTACGTCGAGAACACGCTGATCAATTCGCTGTTTGGCCTGTTGTGCTGGCAGGCCATTTTTGCGCCGCTGCCGGGCGCGTTCTTTCACCCGTTCCACAGCGGCCCGAGCGACCTGCACAGCCCGGATTTCTATACCCGTCGCGCAGCCTTGTTCGACGCCTGTCTGGCGACGCTGGAGTCGGATGCCTGGCAAACGGTGATCCGCGAGCATTACCACAGCAAGCACGGTTTGCAGTCGCCGTTCGTATTCTGGAATGTGCTCAGCCCGCAGCTGCTGGACGTGGCCATGCAATGCCTGCCGGCCGCCCATTTGCGCCACTGGTTTACCCGCCTGTTGCAGGACATCAAGGCCAACCGCACCGGCATGCCCGACCTGATCCAGTTTTACCCGGCGCAGCGTCGTTACCGAATGATCGAGGTCAAGGGGCCGGGCGACCGTTTGCAGGACAACCAGCTGCGCTGGCTGGACTTCTGCGCGCAGCACGAGATGCCGGTCGAGGTGTGTTACGTGCAATGGGAACAAGAAGCAGCGGCAAGCTGTTAGCTTCAAGCTGCAAGTCAAGGCAGTGCGCGATTGGCACTTACTTGCAGCCTGAGGCGTGCAACGTGAGGCTTAGTTAGTGATCGGTTTGCCCGACGGGGTAGTGGTGGTGCTGTCGTGGGTGGTGCCATGGCCGTCGTGTGTGGTGGTCTTGCCGTGGTCTTTACCGTGCTGGGTGTCGGTGCCGCTTTCCTGAGTGCCGGTCTTGGCGCCCTGGGTATTGGACGTATTGCGGTCCGTGGTTGGAGCGCCATCGGTGCCGGGCAGCTTGGTCGCATTGGTGTTGACCGGGTTGGTCGGACCGGTCGAACCGGCCATTGCGGTGCCAGACAGAGCAGTGAGCAAGCCAGTGAGAGCCAGGATAGTCAGTCGGTTGGTGCGCATGATTCAAACTCCATGAATGGGCATACATGTCTTGGTCTTGAAGCGGCGAGTATAGGTGCCCTGCAAGCCGACGAACGGTATCAGATTGAGATCATCCCGCTTAATACCACCCCATAAATTCTCGGGGTGTCTCTTACGACTGTGCAACTTTCTGTCATCGGCAGGCTGGCCGGGGTGAACGCAAAAGCCCGGTTTTTGACAGTTTGACTACAGTGCTGGCGATCTAATATTGGCAGGTATTGGCCGTTTGCCATTAAGTTCCGCCAGACCCTTCATACCCCCATAAACATTGGCTCCTGCACCGTCAAAACGGGTTGTTTGTGTAAGCCATCGCCTACAAATCCCTGTCGAAAACCGCGCTCATCGAACGTTTGTCATTAAACAGCAACATTTCAGGTTTTAAATCCGCCTCGGGCCTCCTTAGTGACCACCCACAATTTCTCCTGGATCGAGGTATTCCCGTGACACTGCTGACTAAAACACGCTTGTCTGTTCTGCTCGCTTCGCTGTGCCTGAGCGGCATGGCCCACGCAGTTGACGTAACGGGCGCCGGTTCGAGTTTCGTTTTTCCGGTAATTTCCAAGTGGTCGCAGGACTACACCAAGGCCAAGCCTGAAAACCGCATCAACTACCAGTCGATCGGTTCGGGCGGCGGTATCGCTCAAATCAAGGCGGCCACCGTTGACTTCGGCGCCTCCGACGCCCCGATGTCGGCTGAAGACCTGAAAGCCGCAGGCCTGGGTCAATTCCCAAGCGTGATCGGCGGTATCGTGCCAATCGTCAACATCGATGGCATCGAAAGCGGCAAGCTGAAGCTCGATGGCGAAACCCTGGCCAAGATCTTCCTGGGCGACATCAAGAAGTGGAACGACCCTGCTCTGGTCGCGTTGAACCCTGGCGTTACCCTGCCTGCCACTGACATCACCGTGGTTCGTCGTTCCGACGGCTCGGGCACCACTTACAACTTCACCAACTACCTGAGCAAGGTCAGCCCCGAGTTCAACGAGAAGCTGAAATTCGGCTCTACCGTTGTCTGGCCAGTGGGCGTGGGCGGCAAGGGTAACGAAGGTGTGTCGGCTTACGTCAAGCAGATCAAAGGTTCGATCGGCTACGTGGAACACTCCTACGCCACCAGCAACAAACTGGCCTACACCCAGCTGAAAAACGCCTCCGGCAAGTTCATCACGCCAGACGCCAAAGCCTTTGCCGACGCAGCCGCTACCGCTGACTGGGCAAACGCCAAGGACTTCGGCCTGATCATGACCAACGCCCCGGGCGAGAACGCATGGCCGATCACTGCGACGACCTGGATCATCATGTACAAGCAGGCCAAGAACGAAGAGAAGAGCAAGGCTGCCTTTGACTTCTTCAAGTGGTCCCTGGAAAACGGTCAGTCCCAGGCTGCCTCCCTGGACTACGTAGCGCTGCCAGAGCCACTGGTCAAGCGTGTGCAGGACTACTGGAAAGCTGAGTTCAAGTAATAGCGATTCAAGCCTGAACCTCACCCCTGTCATCGGACGTGCCAACGGTCCGGTGACAGGGGATTTTCCTTGCGAGTGGATTCAACATGACTGAAAACACCCAATACCTGTCCACTGAGCTCAGCGCCGATATGTCCGAGAGCGAGAAGCGCGCCAAGCGGGATCATCGTCACGATGTGTGGTTTCGGCGAGTGCTGCAAAGCTCGGCCATGCTCGTGCTGGTACTGCTGGGCTGTATTGCCTTGTCGACCTTGTGGGGCGGCGCACTGGCGTTCGAGACGTTCGGTTTTGGTTTCCTGACCAGCACCGAGTGGGACGTCAACGCCGGCAAGTTCGGTGCCCTGGTTCCGATCTACGGCACCCTGGTCACCTCTTTTCTGGCCTTGCTGATCGCGGTCCCCGTGAGTTTCGGCATCGCCATTTTTCTGACTGAAGTCGCGCCGCCATGGCTGCGCATGCCCATCGCCTCGGCCATCGAGCTGCTGGCGGGCATTCCTTCGATCATCTACGGCATGTGGGGCCTGTTTGTATTCGGTCCGTTCATGGCCGCTCATATTTCGCCCTGGATCACTGAGAACCTCGGCGCGTTGCCGCTGATCGGTGGCCTGTTTCAGGGCCCGCCACTGGGCATCGGCATGCTGACTGCCGGTATCGTGCTGGCGATCATGATCATCCCGTTCATCACCTCGGTGATGCAGGAAGTGTTTCGCACGGTCCCGACCACCC
This sequence comes from Pseudomonas sp. HP_08, assembly GCF_055284095.1. NCBI lineage: Bacteria > Pseudomonadati > Pseudomonadota > Gammaproteobacteria > Pseudomonadales > Pseudomonadaceae > Pseudomonas > Pseudomonas sp. HP_08. The sequence continues at coordinate 140,699 of NZ_JBTOQC010000002.1, forward strand.
TTAAAGAGTCGGCCTACGCACTGGGCAGCACGACCTGGGAAGTGGTCTGGGACATCGTTCTGCCTTACACCCGTTCGGCCGTAGTAGGCGGTGTGTTCCTGGGCCTGGGTCGCGCCCTGGGCGAGACCATGGCGGTGACCTTCGTTCTGGGCAACGCCATCCAGTTCTCCGGCTCGCTGATGATGCCAAGCAGCTCCATCGCCTCGGTCATCGCCAACGAGTTCAACGAGTCCTACACCGACTTGCACCGCTCGGCACTGATTGCCCTGGGCTTCCTGTTGTTCATCGTGACCTTCGTCGTGCTGGCGCTTGCACGTCTGATGCTGTCTCGCCTGTCGCGCAAGGAGGGGTTATGAGTCAAGACATCGTCAAGGCCAAGTCCAACGAGAGCCTGTATCGCAAGCGCGATATCAAGAACAAGCTGGCCATGGTCCTCAGCTGCAGCGCCACCGCGTTCGGCCTGTTGTGGCTGGTGTGGATTCTGATGACCACCATCATCGAAGGCCTCAGCGCCCTGAACCTGCAACTGTTCACAGGCATGACCCCACCGCCTGGCACCGAAGGCGGTCTGGCCAACGCCTTCTACGGCAGCATCTTGATGTCGCTGATGGGCCTGCTGATCGGTACCCCGATCGGTCTGATGGCCGGTGTGTGGCTGGCCGAATACGCCCGCTATTCGAAGCTGGGCAACACCGTGCGCTTCATCAACGACATTCTGCTGTCGGCACCGTCGATTGTGTTGGGTCTGTTTGTCTACACCGTGGTGATCCTGCCGCTCAACTCGCTCAGCGGCCACCAGATCGGTTTCTCGGCACTTGCCGGCGGCATCGCCCTGGCCTTGCTGGTGATTCCGGTTGTCGTGCGCACCACCGATGAAATGATGCAACTGCAGCCGACCACCATGCGCGAAGCCGCGCTGGCCCTGGGCGTGCCACAGTGGAAACTGACCATGCAGATCGTCCTGCGCGCCGCCAAGGCGGGCGTGGTCACCGGTATCCTGCTGGCCTTGGCGCGCATCACCGGCGAAACCGCGCCGCTGCTGTTCACCGCTTTCGGCAACCAGTTCTGGAGCAGCGACCTGCTCAAACCGATCGCCAGCGTTCCGGTGGTGGTCTTCCAGTACGCCATGAGCCCGTTCGATGACTGGCACGCTCTGGCCTGGGCCGGCGCCCTGGTCATGACCATGTTCGTACTGATCCTGAGCCTGCTGTCCCGCTTAATTCTTCTGCGCAATAAGGCGTCCTGATGAACACTCTTTCTCTTGCGAACGAAAAAACCAAGATTCAGGTACGTGGCCTGGAGTTCTTCTACAACAATCAGAAGTCGCTGAAGTCCATCGACATGATGATTCCCGAGAAGCGCATCACGTCCATCATCGGCCCGTCCGGCTGTGGCAAGTCGACCCTGTTGCGTGTGTTCAACCGCATCTACTCGATGTACCCCAAGCAGGAAGCCAAGGGCGAAGTCTTGCTCAACGGTGAAAACATCCTGGACCCGAGCTACTCGATGAACCGCCTGCGCAGCCACGTAGGCATGGTGTTCCAGAAGCCGGTGCCGTTCCCGATGTCGATCTTCGACAACATCGCCTACGCCATCCGCCACCACGAGAAACTCTCGCGCCGCGAAATGGAAGACCGCGTCGAGCAGGCCCTGCGCGGTGCCGCGCTGTGGGATGAGGTCAAGGACAAGCTCAAGCAAAGCGCCACCGGCCTGTCCGGTGGTCAGCAACAGCGTCTGTGCATCGCCCGCACCATCGCCCTGCGCCCGCAGGTTCTGCTGCTGGACGAGCCGACCTCGGCACTCGACCCGATCTCGACCGGCCGTATCGAGCAGTTGATCACCGAGCTGAAAGAGCAGTTCACCGTGATCATCGTGACCCACAACATGCAACAGGCCGCACGTTGCTCGGACTACACCGCGTTCATGTTCCTCGGCGAACTGATCGAACACGGCGACACCGACACCATCTTCACCAAGCCGTCCAAGACCCAGACCGAAGACTACATCACCGGTCGTTTCGGCTGATTCAAAGGCTTGATACAGACGTATCGCTGCACATCGAATCCGTAGGAGCGAGCGCAAGCTCGCGAATGGGCCAGCACCTTCAGCCCATTCTCAGCATTCGCGAGCTCTACGCTCGCTCCTGCGGGATCGCCGCCCGGCAGCGCCTACTCCCTTTCCCCCATGAATGCTTCGATCCGTTCGCGCAGCCAGCGCTCGGCCGGGTCGCTGTCCATCACGCTCAGCCAGGTCATCGACAGGTCCAGCCCCGGTGTCTCGAACGGCAGCGGTTCATTACGCAGCAAGCCCAGTGCGCTCATGGCCGTGGCGGCGAAGTCCGACAGGTTGGCAATCATGTCGGTGCCGGCCAGCAAGGCGGGCAGGGTGGTGAAGCGTGGCACCGAGATCACTACCTGGCGCTTGCGCCCGATCGCTTCAAGCCACTCATCGGCAAAGCTGCTGACGCTGGCGACATGCGACACCACCACATGCGGCCTCGAGCAGTATTCGTCCAGGGTCATCGGCGTGCTCGAGCTGTCGGCGCGGACCACATGGGGCCGGCAGTTGCGCAGGCGCTTGCGCTTGGCATTGGCCGGCAAATCGCGGGTCAGGCACACGCCCACGGTGATCTCGCCGGACATCAGCAAATCAGAGATATTCCAGTAATCGGCATGCTTGACCACCAGCACGATGCCCGGCGCTTCCTGGCGCAGGGCGCTCAATAGCGCCGGCAGCAGGCCGAACTCGACATCGTCCGACAGGCCTATGCGAAAGGTCAGGGTGCTGACCGCCGGATCGAAGTCGCGGGTCAGGCTCAATGCCGTGGACATCGCATCCAGCGCCGGCGTCAGGTGCCTGAGGATTTCATGCGCGCGCGCCGTGGGCTCCATGCGATGCCCGACCCGCACGAACAACGGATCGTTGAGCAGGTGGCGCAGGCGATTGAGCGCTGCACTGATGGTCGGCTGGCCGAGAAACAGCTTTTCGGCGGCGCGGGTCACATTGCGCTCCTGCATCAGGGTCTCGAACACCACCATCAGGTTGATATCCGCCTTGCGCAGCTCGTTACGATTCATATTTTTCCTTCAAACCGGACAGACAGAGTGCGGCACATGCTTGGGTTGTCGGCCACTCGCTCATTTTTTGCAATGTATTTCCCTGTAAGACAAGGCATTTCATAGAGGACTTGCGGTCTCTGTGCAGTACATTTTCGTCTTTATGACCAAGGAGTTGTTCGATGCAGGCTGCAAAGATTGCTGCTCTGGTAATGGCCATGGCCGTGCCCACCGTCGCGCTGGCCGACACCCCAAGCTATGGCGAACGGCTAGAGGGCTTCAGCTATCCCCATCCGCTCAAGCAGTTCGGCTTCCAGTCGCAGGGCCAGAAACTGGAGATGGGCTACATGGACGTCGCACCGACCGCCAAGGCCAATGGTCGCACCGCCGTATTGCTGCACGGCAAGAATTTTTGCGGCGCGACCTGGGAAGCGACCATCACGTCACTGACCCAGGCCGGCTACCGGGTAATCGCGCCGGACCAGATCGGCTTTTGCACCTCCACCAAGCCTGCGCACTATCAGTACACCTTCCAGCAACTGGCGCTCAACACCCGCGCCTTGCTCGATCAGTTGGGCATCGACAAGGTCTCGCTGGTGGGTCACTCCACCGGCGGCATGCTCGCCACCCGCTTCGCGCTGATGTACCCGCAGCAGACCGAGAAGCTAGTGATGGTCAACCCCATTGGCCTGGAAGACTGGAAAGCGCTGGGCGTGCCGTACCGCAGTGTCGATCAGTGGTATGAGCGCGAGCTGAAAACCAGCGCCGAAGGCATTCGCCAGTACGAGCAGAAAACCTATTACGACGGTCGCTGGAAGCCTGAGTACGACAAGTGGGTCGACATGCTCGCCGGCCTGTTCAAGGGCCCGGGCCGCGAGGCCGTGGCGTGGAACTCGGCGCTGATCTACGACATGATTTACACCCAGCCGGTGTACCACGAGTTCCCCAACCTCAAGGTGCCCACCGTGTTGATGATCGGTGACCGCGACACCACCGCGATCGGCAGCGACATCGCTCCGCCTGAGGTCAAGGCGAAGATCGGCAAGTACCAGGAACTGGGCAAGCAGGTCGCCAAACTGATTCCCGGTGCCAAACTGGTGGAGTTCAAAGGGTTGGGGCACGCACCGCAAATGGAAGAACCGGAGCGTTTCCACCAGACCTTGCTGAGCGGATTGCAACTGTAGGAGGCGCTTTCGCCACGAAGGTCATATTCCACCTCACGGAAAAACCGCGTTACCATCGGGCATTATTTGACTATTGACCGCCCGTTCAGCGGGCGGCTGCTTCTCGACTTTAAAGACTGCCCATGCCCGATACTCAATCTCCCGAGCCCTCTTTGCGGGCTCGCCTGAGCGCCACTTTGCGGGCGTTCTGGCCCGCACCTCATGCCATCGATAACCTTGAACGCGTGCGCGCCAGCACGGGCGCGGCGCTGGGCATTCTGCTGGTCGCTTTTTGCGCCGCCCTGTGGCTCAACGGCAACGCCGCTCATGAACATGGCCTGCTGGCGTTCGCCCTGGTAGCCCCGCTGGGCGCCAGCGCGGTGCTGGTGTTTGCCGTGCCGTCCAGCCCGTTGGCCCAGCCATGGTCGGTGGTGGGCGGCAACACATTGTCGGCGTTGATCGGCATTGCTTGCTGCAAGTGGGTACCCGACGCCACCCTGGCCGCCGCGCTGGCGGTGGGCCTGTCGATTGCGCTGATGCTGGCCCTGCGTTGCCTGCATCCACCGGGCGGGGCTTCGGCGTTATTGATGGTGCTGATCGGCTGCGATCACTTTGCTTTCGCCTTCAGCCCGGTGCTGATCGACTCACTGCTGCTGGTCGGTGCCGGGCTGATCTACAACAACCTCACCGGGCGGCGCTGGCCGCATGTATCGTTGCCGGTCAAGGCCGAGACCCGCCTGCATCGCAGCGACCTGGACGCGGTGCTGACGCGCTATAACCAGATTCTCGACGTCAGCCGCGATGACCTGGAGTCGCTGCTCGAACAGGTCGAAGCGCTGAATTTTCAGCGCACCGTGGGCGAGCTGCGTTGCAGCGACGTGATGACCAAAGACCCGCTGACCGTGCGCCAGGAGACATCCTTGCGCGAGGCCTGGGCCTTGATGCGCGAGCGGCGGATCAAGGCGCTGCCGGTGACCGACCGCCAGCAGCACTTGCTGGGCATCCTCACCGTGGCTGACTTCATGGGCCAGATCGACCTGGATGTACACGACGGCATTGCCTGGCGTTTGCGCTCGCTGGTTCGGCCAAGAAAAAACGACGATGTGCGCAGCGTGGGCCAGATCATGACCCGCACCGTGCGTGTTTCAAGCAGCGACCGCTTGCTGCTCGACCTGGTGCCGGTGTTTTCCGACAACGGTCACCGGCACATCCCGATCATCGATGAGCGCCAGCGGCTGGTGGGCATCATCACCCAGTCTGACCTGATTCGCGCGTTGTACCGTGCGGTGCGCAGTTGACGCTGTGCGCCCGGCCCAGGCGCACGCCGGTATAAGCCCAGACCAGCGCCAGCCCGGCACCGATGAACATGGCCAGCGACGGGTGATCGCCCAGCAAGTCCAGGCCGCGCTTGAGCCAGCCGCTGATGGCATCGCCGCCGCGATAGACCACGGTGTCGATAAAGTTCTTGGCCTTGTACTTCTGCTCCGCTGAAATCACCGTGTACAGCATCTCTCGCCCCGGCCGCACGAGTGCGTATTCCCCGGCGCGGCGCACCACCATGACCACGGCGAATACGGCAAACACCGGTGAAAAGGCCAGGGCGACAAAGCCTGCCGCGACCACCAGCGGCACCGCGACCAGCAGCACAGTGACGCCCAGCCTTTGCGCGATGCGCCCGGTGAAAAACAGCTGGGTCAGGATCGCCAGGGTCTGCACCACGGTATCGAGCAAGCCAAACACCTGGGTTTGCCGGGTACGGTCAGGAAAGTGCTCGGCGACGATGCGGGCCTGCTCGAAGTACAAAAAGGTGTTGGCGCTGGCGAGCAAAATTACAAACAGCGCAATGCCCAGCAGAAACGGTGATTTCAATACCGCCGTGGCGCCGGACCAGGGATTGCCGCCCAGCGGCTTGCGCCGTTCCACCGTGTCTTGAGTCGACAACGGCTCACGCTCGCGCCAGCGCAACAAGGTGAGGGCGGCCAGCAGGCTGGCGCCGAGCATCACCGCCGACAGCACCAGCAGACCGGCATGCCCCAGCGGTGCGACCAGCAGAGTGCCGAGCAGCGGCCCCAGCAGCCCGCCAAAGCTGGCGCCACCGGCCATCAGGGCGAACACGCGCTTGGCTTGATCGTTGGTGAACACATCGGCCAGCACGCTCCAGGCCAGAGAAATGCTCACCAGGTTGAACACCGACAACCAGACATAAAACAGCCGCCCGACCCAGACGTCTTCCGGGTTGAGCCGCAACGCCAGGGCAAAGCCCAGTAGATTCAGGACGAAAAAGCCAAATACCCCGCTGACCAGTTTCTGCCGGCTCAGGTGTGAGGCCAGCCAGCCGAAGATCGGCAGCACCACAAGGGTGGCGACAAAGGTGGCGGTGAACAGCCATTGCAGATTATCGATGCCGCCGGCCAGGCCCATGACCTCGCGCACCGGGCGCAACATGAAATAGCCGGTGAACAACAGCGTGAACATCAACAGGCCGGTGCCGACCACCCGTTCTTCACCGGGCAAAATATTGAAGACCCGGCGCAAGCGGGCGGGGAGTGCAGCCGGCATAAATGACTCCGGGCGTTCAGCCGATGATTTCGATCAGCGATTGACGCTGTGCCTGGCTCAAGGGTTCACCCAGGCCGGCCAACAAGTTATCACGCTGACGCTCCGGCCGGCCGGTGGCCGGAATCACCGCCGTGACCGCAGGGTTGCTCAGGGCAAAACGCAGAAAGGCCTGGGCCCACGAGGTGATGCCGACTTCGGTGGCCCAACCGGGCAATGCCTTGTCCTTGACCCGGGCAAACAGCTTGCCGTCGTCGAAAGTGCGGTTGACCAGCACCGCCACGCCCAGCTCCTTCGCGATCGGAAAGACCTTGTGTTCGGCGCCACGGGTCGAGACTGAATAATTGACCTGTAGGAAATCCGGCTTGCCCAGACGCACAGCCTCGGCCAGGTCGTTATGGCCGCTTTCCAGGTAATGGGTCAGGCCGCTGTAACGGGTCTTGCCCTGTGCCTTGAGCTCATTGATCAACGCCAGTTGGGTTTTCCAGTCTTGCAGGGTATGCACCTGCAACAGCTCGACCCGCTCGGTTTTCAAGGCTTGCAGCGAACGCTGGAACTGCGCCAGCCCGGCGTCGCGGCCGCGGGTGCCGATCTTGGTGGCAAGAAACGCTTTATCGCGCAGCCCCAGCTCGGCCAGCAACTCGCCCAGCACCGCCTCGGCACGCCGATAACCGGGTGCGGTGTCGATCAGCGTCGAGCCGCCGCTGAAAAACGTCTGCAATACCTGGCGCAAGGGATCGCGTTCGGCGGCGCTGGCGCCCACATCGAAACTGCCCGAAGTGCCCATGCCGATGACCGGCAGTTGTTCGCCAGTGGCCGGGATCGGCCGCGATTGCGGGCCGGTGCCGCTTGCCAGAGTGCTGGCCGCCTGCGCGACCGGCCAGCGGCTGGACAGGGCCAGCCCGGCGGTCATGGCTGCCATGGCGCCCAGGACAGTTCTGCGTGTGGTCATCCGTTACCTCCGTCAGCTCAGCAATTGCGCAAATGCCTTGTCGGCCTCCAGCACTGCCGGCAGTTTTTCGAACAGGGCGGTAAGATCGATGCCTTCCAGTAAAGGCCCGTTGACCGCTTCCTGGGCCTGGGGCGTGGCGCCGCCGTATTCATCCAGTGCCTCGGCAATCACGATCGCCTGGGCGACAATGCGCGGCAGCGGCGCCTCTTGCGGGGCCTGCATCGGCCGCGCCTGGTAGGCGATGGCTTGCTGGATCACCTGTGGCAGATGCCAGCGCCGCGCCAGTTCAGCACCGACTTCCGGATAACCGAAGCCCAGGTGCAGGGTTTCATTGGCGATCCGTCCGGAGCCGCCTGCGCGGGTAGCGTTGTTAAGGCGCTCGGCCACCGCCGGCGCACCGGTCTGGATCAGCAGCTCACCGATGTTGTGCATGACCCCGCAGGTAAACGCGATTTCAGGGTCCGCGCCACTCTGTTTGGCCAGCAGCCGTGCAATCCCGGCGACTTCGAAGCTCTTGAGCCAGAACCCTTTGAGGTCGAAATTGGGCACCGCCTTGAACGCCCCGGTCGCCGCCGAGGCCATGACCAGCGTGCGCAGGGTATTGAAGCCCAGGCGCAGGGCGGCGTCTTCGATGCTCGATGACTCGCGCGAGCCGCGAAACCGCGCCGAGTTGGCCAGGCGCAGGATCTTGGCGGCAATCACCGGATCCTTTTCGATATTGCGGGCAATGCTTTCAAGGTCCGAAGACGGATTGTCAAATTGCAGCATCAGGTCCTGGGCAACCTTGGGAATGCTGGGGAGACTCTGCAAATCGGCAAACAGCTTTTCAATATCCATGTGGGCGCATCCTCATTACGTCGGGATGCTTGCAACGATAGTCAGTATTTTTACACCTGCACGTTTTGCCCGTCGGGTTGAGAAACAGCGCGCAATACCGCGCGGAAAATCGACAGTCTGTACCGTGAAAAGTGGCGTAACAGACCGGCGGGCGATTTGTCATGAAAAGCCGTCCAGCGTGTGATATCAAGGCGCCTTTATTAGTAGTGGCTATCAGCCGAAACAGGTTTTACGATGAAGAGTCTGGGTTTCAGCAAAAAAATCCTTCTGGCAGCGGCCTTGACGGTCGGTGTGGCGTTTACCGTGTTTATCGTGGTCAACGATTACCGGCAGCGCCAGACCTTGCAGGCCAATGTCCAGGCTGAACTGGCCCAATTGGGCAGCCTGACCACGCAGAACATTCAGACCTGGCTGGAAGGCCGCACCCAGTTGCTGCAATCGCTGGCCCAGCAGGTCGCGGTCGACGGCCAGGAGCCTGCGCAGTTGCAGCGGGCAATCAACCTGCCGGCGTATACCGACAACTTTCAGTTGAGCTATTTCGGCGGCGCCGATGGCCTGATGTTTTCCGTTCCGGCCGGCAACCGCCCCAGCGATTACGACCCGCGTGCGCGCGGCTGGTACAAGGCGGCGCAAAGCGCCGGCAAGAGCGTGGTCACCGAACCCTATATCGCCAGCTCCACCGGCAAACTGGTGGTGACCATCGCCACGCCGGTCAACCGCCAGGGGCAACTGATCGGTGTGGCCGGTGCCGACATGTCGCTGGACAGCCTCAGCAAGACCATCAATGCGCTGAATTTTGGCGGCCACGGCTATGCGTTTATCGTCAGTGCCGAGGGCAAGATTCTGATTCACCCCGACAGCAATCGGGTGCTCAAGCCGCTCAGCGAGGCGTACCCGGACAACACGCCTAAAGTCGCCGCCGGGGTCAGCGAGATCGAGTCGGCCGGCAAGGCCGAGATCATTTCGTTCACGCCGGTCGAAGGGCCGACCTCCAGCCGCTGGTATGTCGCGCTGGTGCTGGAACACGATGCGGCCTACGCGATGCTGGGCGAATTCCGCAGCTCGGCGATCACCGCCATGCTGGTGGTGGTGCTGGCCGTCATCCTGATCCTGGGCCTGCTGATTCGCGCCTTGATGCAGCCGTTGCACCAGATGGGCCGGGCCATGCGCGATATCGCGGCCGGCGAGGGCGACCTGACCAAGCGTTTGAGTGTCACCTCGCAGGACGAGTTCGGCGAGCTGGCGGGCTCGTTCAATCAGTTCGTCGAACGCATCCACACCTCGATCCGCGAAGTGGCCTCGACTGCCGGCCAGTTGGGCGAAGTGGCCAGCCAGGTGGTGCATGCATCGAACTCCTCGATGAGCAACTCCGACCAGCAAGCGCACCGCACTGAAAGCGTCGCGGCGGCGATCAACGAGCTGGGCGCTGCCGCCCAGGAAATTGCCCGCAATGCGGCCCAGACCTCGCAAAAATCCGGCGATGCCAGCCAGTTGGCCGGTGACGGGCGTCATGTGGTGCAACAGTCGATCACGGCGATGAACGAACTGTCGGGCAAGATCAGCGGCGCGTGCACGCATATCGAGGCGCTCAACGACAAGACCGTCAATATCGGCAAGATCCTTGAGGTGATCACCGGCATTTCGCAACAGACCAACCTGCTGGCGCTCAATGCGGCGATTGAAGCGGCGCGTGCCGGTGAGGCCGGACGCGGCTTTGCGGTGGTGGCCGACGAGGTGCGCAGCCTGGCGCACCGCACCCAGGACTCGGCGCAGCAGGTGCAGGGCATGATCGAGCAGCTGCAGACCGGCGCCCGCGATGCGGTGTCGACCATGACCGAAAGCCAGCGCCACAGCGAAACCAGCGTCGAGATTGCCAACCGCGCCGGCGAACGCCTGGGCAGCGTGACCCTGCGCATCGACGAGATCAACGACATGAACCAGTCGGTGGCCGCCGCCACTGAAGAACAGACCGCCGTGGTGGAGTCGATCAACATGGACATCAGCGAGATCAACCTGCTTAACCAGCAAGGCGTCGATAACCTGCGGCTGACGTTGCAAGCCTGTAACTCACTGGAGCAACAGACCCGGCGCCTGCAGCAACTGGTGGGCTCGTTCCGGATTTGATGGCGGCAGGGCGGCGATTGTTATCGTTCGGTCATGCTCGGTACACTGCCCTGCAACAATCAGGTCTCACAGTGTCTGGCCAGCCGGCGCACGGTCATCCACCCAGCCTGAACCTCACCGCGGGAGTGCCTTCATGTTTCACCGTCTCGGACGCCGCCTGGCGTCTGTCGTCATGCTCGCCGGTTGCCTGCTGGGCACCGCCCAGGCGGCGCCGCAGGTCATTCATTTCGGCATTCTGTCGACCGAGTCGCGGGAAAACCTCGAAAGCATCTGGCAACCCTTGCTCACCGACATGGCCCACACCACCGGCTTCGATGTGCAGCCGGTGTATGCCAGCGATTACGTCGAACTGATCGACCGCTTGCGCGATCAGCGTGTCGATGTGGCCTGGCTGGGCAACATGGCCGCTGTCGAGGCCGTGGATCGTTCCGATGCCGAGGTCTTCGCCCAGACCTTGCTGATCGGTGGCACCAATGGTTATCAAGGCCTGTTGATTGCCCGCAAGGACAGCCCGATCAACACCGTTGACGACCTGTTGCGTCATGCCCGCAACCTGAATTTCGGTAATGGCGACCCGCATTCCACCTCCGGCTATCTGGTGCCGGGCTATTACGTGTTTGCCCGCCAGCACGTCGACCCGGCCACCGCCTTCAAGCGCACCCTCAATCAGAGCCATGAGGCCAACGCGCTGGGCGTCGCCAACGGCGAGCTGGATGCGGCGACGTTCAACTCCGAGAACTGGGAGCGTCTGGGCGTTACGCATCCGCAGCAACTGGCGAAGCTGAAAATCATCTGGAAATCGCCGTTGATTCCGGCCGACCCGATTCTCTGGCGCCGGTCGCTGTTGCCTGACACCAAAGCCAGGATTCGCACGTTCATCCTGGGTTATGGCACGACCGACGAGCAGAAGGCTGTGCTCAAGAACCTGCAACAAACCCGCTTCACGGCCTCCAATGACAACCAACTGCTGCCGATCCGCCAGTTGCGTCTGTTCAAGCAGCGCACGGAAGTGGCGGCCAGCACCTTGAGTGTCGACGAAAAGAAACGCCGCTTCAGAGACATCGACGAGTCGTTGGCGCGCTTGCAGGACCGTATCAAGGCGCTGGAGAAAACCACGCCTTAACGACTATCATTCGCCGCCTTGAACAGGCGAAAGGGCAGGGGAATGTCGGGCAGGTTGATTTATCTCATCGGACCTTCCGGCGCCGGCAAGGACAGCTTGCTGGACGCTGCCCGGCAAACCCTCGCCGAGCGCGGCTGCCGGCAAGTGCGCCGGGTTATCACGCGCTCCGCCGAGGCGGTGGGCGAGGCCGCCGAAGCGGTCAGCGTCGAGCAGTTCCAGGGTCTTCAGGCGCAAGGCGCTTTCGCCCTGAGCTGGCAGGCCAACGGCTTGCACTACGGCATCCCGGTCGAGATCGACACCTGGCTGGCCGACGGGCACGACGTGCTGGTCAACGGTTCGCGTGGACACCTGCACGCGGCACGCCTGCGTTATCCCGATTTGCTGGCGATTCTGCTGACCGTCGAACACGATGTGCTGCGCCAGCGCCTGCTGGCCCGCGGCCGCGAAAGCCTGCCAGAGATCGAAGCCCGCCTGGCGCGCAACGCCCGCTTTGCCAGCGAACTGCTGGCCGAGTCGCCGTTTGTGCGGCTGCTGGATAATTCCGGGGATCTACACGACAGCGTGCGGCAGTTGGTGGGGTATCTGGACTCGCACTGACTCTGGCCGCTCGCTCATAACACCTGCGCCAGCCACATCCACAACGGCAGCGTTGCCGCCGATACCAGTGTGCTCAACGCAATCGCCGAACTGGTCTTCTGGCTGTCCACCAATGTGCTGGCAAACCCCAGCACATTGACCCCGCTGGGCCCGGCCGCCATCAACACCAGCACCGCGCGCGGCATGCCGGAAATGTCCAGCTGCATGCAGGCCAGCAGCACCAGCAGCGGCATCAACACCAGCTTGGCAGCCGTGACACTCAGCGCTTCGGCACTGGGCGTTAGGCGGTAGCCGGACAGGTTGGCGCCCAGCACGATCAGCGCGCAGGGCAGGGCGGCCTGGGCCAGCCAGGTACACAGTTGCTCGGCCCAGAAGGGCAGCGGCAGGCCCGTCAGGTTGACGGCCATGCCCAGCAGCAGGCCGATGATGATCGGGTTGGCCAGGCTGCCCACCAGCGTCTTGATCCGGAACGGCGCCTGGCCGGCCAGGCTTTCGTAAAAGCTCTGGAAGCTGAACAGCATCAGGCTGTGCACCGCGATCACCGTGAACAACAGCACCAGCCCCGGCGGGCCGAACATCGAGGCGACCATCGGGATGCCGATCAGGACGTTATTGGAAAAGCTGGCAGTCAGGCCATAGGGCGTGGGGCGCTTGTTCCAGTGGTGAGTGAGCAGGTTGACCAGCACAAAAATCAACAGCGCTGGCACGAAGTAAGCGGCCAGCACGCGCAGGTCCAGGCCATCGTGCAGCGGCGCCTTGATCATCCCGGTGAACAGCACCATGGGCAGGAACAGCTTGAACGCCAGGGTGCTCAAGGCCTTGGCGTTTTCGCCGACGATCACCTTGCGCCGGCCCAGCACATAACCCAGCACGATCAACAGGAAGATAGGCAGGATGGCTTGAGTGACGGCCACGGCGCGGGTCCTTTTCTGGATGGGTTTTTCAAGGCGGGGCGCGCAGTATGCCGGGCCAGAGCATTCGGTGCACCTGCATGAGGGAAGAGCGCATCGCGCACGCGGCAAAAAACGGCGTGACGTGGCCTTTAAGTATGATGTTATAGTGTTGCAAATTTTACGAGCTTGCCCCATGAACCGCCCGCTTCCCGATGTTGCCCTTACGGAAACTTCTGCGGCCCTGATGCCCCTGGACTGGGTCGGCATGCAGGGCATCGAACTGCCGCTGCTGCTCGACGAGCCTGGCCAGGCATCTGCCTTGCACGCCAGCGCCGATGTGCAGGTCGACCTGGCCGACCCGAGCGTCAAGGGCATTCACATGTCGCGCCTGTACCGCCTGCTCGATGCTTTTGCCGGGCAGCAGCGAGTCGCGCCACAGACTCTGGCGGCGTTGCTTGAGTCGATGGTTGCCAGCCATGCCGATTGCAGCTCCCGGCGTGCGCGCCTGCAACTGAGCTTCAGCCTGCTGTGCCGCCGCCCAGCCCTGGTCACCGCCGGCCTGAGTGGCTGGAAGTCCTATCCGGTGATCATTGAAGCCGTGTGGCAAGACGCTCGCCTGCAACTGGATGTGGCAGTAGACGTCACCTATTCCTCGACCTGCCCCTGCTCGGCAGCGCTGTCACGGCAACTGGTCGAGCAGGCATTCAACGCCCGCTTTGCCGGACAAAAAACTCTGGAGCCTGCGCAGGTCGCGGTATGGCTGCGCGAGAACGCCTCGTTCGCCACGCCGCACAGCCAGCGCAGCATCGCCCGGGTGCAGGTGCGCATCCCCGAACAGGCCAGCAGCCTGCACTTGATGGCGCTGATCGACACCACCGAGGCGGCGCTGGGCACTCCCGTGCAAACGGCCGTCAAGCGCGCCGACGAACAGGCTTTCGCGCGCCTCAACGGGCAAAACCTGATGTACGTCGAAGATGCGGCGCGCAAGGTCCAGCAAGCGCTTGAAGGGCAATTTGCGGCTTCCAGTGTCAGCGTGCGCCACCTGGAGAGCCTGCACCCTCACGATGCCGTGGCCCGAACTTCCAATTACCTGACCTGACCCGTGCAACCGGGTCCATTATTAAAAAACTGCAACGGACGTTTTCTTTCCATGACCACCGCTGTCACTTCCAGGCCGGCCTCGCGGCTGCGCTCGATCGATGCCCTGCGCGGGCTGATCATCCTTTTCATGCTGCTGGACCACGTGCGTGAAACCTTTCTGCTGCATCGTCAGGTCGGTGACCCGATGGATGTCGCCAACACTGCGCCGGAGCTGTTCTTCAGCCGCACCCTGGCGCATTTGTGTGCGCCGCTGTTTGTGTTTCTGACCGGGCTGTCAGCGTTTCTGTATGGCGAAAAGCACAGCGGTCGCCGCGATGTCTCGGCCTTTCTGTTCAAGCGCGGGCTGTTTCTGGTGTTCCTGGAATTCACCCTGGTCAGCTTCGCCTGGACCTTCCAGTTCCCGCCGACGGTGATCTACCTGCAAGTGATCTGGGCCATCGGCCTGAGCATGATTGCGCTGTCGGTGCTGGTGTACCTGCCGCGCCCGGCGCTGGCCGCCTTGGGCGTGCTGATCGTGGCCGGGCACAACCTGCTCGACGGCCTGCATTTTGGTGTCGAGTCAGCGATGCACATTCCGTGGGCGATCCTGCACGATCGTGGCTGGATCGAGTTCTCGGAAAACCTGCGCCTGCGCACCTCTTATCCGCTGCTGCCGTGGATCGGCGTCATCGCGCTGGGCTACGCCGCCGGCCCGTGGTTTGCCAGTACCGCCAGCGCGGCCGCCCGGCGCAGCAAGCTGTGGTTGTCCGGCCTGGGCCTGCTGATCGGTTTTGTGCTGTTGCGCCTGCTCAACGGCTATGGCGAAAAGCCCTGGAGTGTCGGTGAGACCGGCGTGCAGACCCTGATGAGCTTTTTCAACATCACCAAATACCCGCCGTCGCTGCTGTTCATCAGCCTGACCTTGGGGCTGGGCCTGTTGCTGCTCATCGCCCTGGAGCGCTGGCAGGAACGCGCCTGGCTCAAACCGTTGGTGGTCTTTGGTGCGGCGCCGATGTTCTTCTACCTGCTGCACCTGTACGTGCTGAAGTTTTTGTACCTGATCGCGGTGGCACTGTGGGGACTGAACCAGGGCAAATACTTCGGTTTCGATGGGGTAGGTGCGGTGTGGCTGTGCTCGGCGGTGCTTGCCGTGGTGTTGTTTCCGGCGGTCAAGTGGTTCGCAGCGTTCAAGGCCCGGCGCCGGGACATTGCCTGGTTGAAGTACCTTTAACGCGGACAATAAAAAACCCGCCGAAGCGGGTTCTTTGTCCCAGACCATTCCAACTCCCTGTCGGCAGTATCCCTTCGTGGTCGATCGTCCTTGATCCTGGTGAGCTTCCTGTTCACCAGTGGTTGGATCCAAATATAGGCCTGTGCGGCAGGGTGGAAAATAGCGATTGTGCCCGACGGCGTGTAAGCCTTTTGCTATAGCTGTGTCAGAAATGATTCTGATGCCAAGACAGGTACTCAAGAAAAAAATCGGGATAAACGCCCAAACTCAAGATTTCCTTGAGGCACTGAAAAAAAAATTCCGGACGACACTGGAAGCTCATCATTTCGTAGGCAATAAAAAACCCGCCGAAGCGGGTTCTTTGTCCAGACCATTCCAACTCCCTGTCGGCAGTATCCTTTCGTGGTCGATCGTCCTTGATCCTGGCGAGCTTCCTGTTCACCAGTGGTTGGATCCAAATATAGGCCTGTGCAGCGGGTTGGCAAATAGCAATTGTTCCCTCTGGCGTGTAAGCCTTTCGCTATAGCTGCGTCAGAAATGGTCGTGGCGCTGATGAGCGACCATTCGTCTAAACCACTGCACTTGCAGGCTCCGGACTTTTCCCAATCCTGTACGCAGATTTTCTGCGTCTGAGCTGGAGAGTCGTCATGGAAATAAACGAAAACGCGCCGGGCAATATTTCCCAGAGCCCGGTTACACGATCCACGGATAATGAAACCGGCTTCGATCACCGCGCTTCCGACCGGCATGAGACCGGCAGCACCGACCCGCTGCCGCTTGTCAACGAAACGTTGGTGACGCAAGCAGGCCAAGGCAGGCCGCCGCTGGATGATGAGCCGTTCGACGCGCTGCCGCCGGGCAATCCTGTCGATGATCCCAATGTGCCCGTCGAGCCACCCATGGATGAAGATGACGAGCCTTCGCCCGGCAATCGTTGATTCAAGCCATTAAAGAGCCCCACGTGTCATGGGGCTCGTTGGGCTGTCAAGGCGCGGACGGCAATAACGAGTCGCTATTCGATCGCTCGGCGGCCTGGGTTTTACTGGACGATTCCGGACTGGCGAAACGGCCTTCGTCGAACAACGCTTCAACGGTATCCCACAGGTTCAACAAGACACCCTTCGGCCATTCAGGGGCGTCGTACAGGCTCATGACGATCTTGCCCAGCATCTCGCCCTGATAGTTCGCTGGGTATTGCGCACGCTCGATGGCGGGCAGCGCCCGATAATGCTCAAGCGTGTCTTTAAGCGTGTCGGTTATCTTGCCAGTGGCGTTGTACTCATCCGTGCCCTGTCTGGATATCATCTGCCGCCAGGCCTGCTCTTGGGCAGATGCCGCTTCCCAGGCGGCGCGTCGTTCATCGACGGTAAACACATCGCTCTCGTCATACGTAATCAGGGCCAGTTGATCGCGTGACAAGTCCTTGAACGGATTACTGGCGTTGCCGTTGATAAAAGCGCTGGCCTGGTGAGCGCGGGCCAGGCGCTCGGCGTCATCGCTGTCCGGTACCTGGGCATCGTTCAAGGCTTCATCGACTTTACGGCTGTCGCTGAGCAGTTTGCTGACCAACTCCCTGGCTTTTTGCGTCAACTCTTCTTTATCCAGCGTGTTATCGCGAAGTTCGGCACGTGCCGCCGCTTCGCTCAACTGACGGGCCAGTGAAGATACGATAGCGGCCGCGGCTGCTTTTCGATTCGCCACGTTGTCTGCGCTGCCGCTGTCCGATGTGCGCGAAGAACCTACAGCTGGCGTCGTAGCCACGGCGTTATTGACCGCCACGGTAAAACTGGAAAGAGCACTGATCATGTGTTTCATCCTTGAGTGTGGCGGGTGCATTCCCTTGCGGGCGGGCTGGAATATCAGGTTAACGGCAGCCAGGGTGGATGCTTGAGAACGTGCCCTGAGTGCATCGCCACAGCACAACTGTGAGCGCCTTCTCATCCTCGATGTGTGCGATGAACCAATGTGCATATCCAGCAACAAACCCTCCTGCATACCCCTGTGCCCGTTGATAAGGAATCACGCACATGCTGGAAAAACTGCTGCTGGCGGCGTTGCCTGTCGTCATGACCAATGCCTTTGCACTCGAGCCACAACAATGGTCTGCCATCGAGCCTGCCGTGAAGGCGGCGGTGGAGTGTCGTCAACCGTTGGCCGTGGACAAACTCAAAGACATCACGCCTGACTCGCCAGGCAGTTGGACGCTGACACCTCCCAGCGCTTTCAACGTACTGGGTCTGCCGGTGACACGGGTCGAGGTCTTCATTGATCCGGATGGCGAGCTGGGGGCGAGCTACACGGCGGTGATCGAAAAACACAGCCTGCAGAAGGTCCAGCAACAGGTGAAGGCGGCGGGCAAGAAGGGGCTGGTCGGTGAGTTGGCTGCGGGCCAGGCGCATGGCCCGCAGCAGGTTGAGGTGAGTTGTGTCGTCGCCGAAGGCTAAAGCCTCTTAATTGCGCGTCACGCGCCACACGGTGTTGGACAGGTCGTCGGCAATGATCACCGCGCCGCGTGGGTCCACGGTCACGCCGACAGGTCGGCCACGGGTCTTGCCCTCGGCGCTGCGAAAGCCGGTGGCGAAGTCCACCGGCTCACCTGCCGGCCGGCCGTTGTCGAACGGTACGAAGATCACCTTGTAACCCACCGGATTGTCGCGGTTCCAGCTGCCATGCTCGCCGACGAACACGCCATTGGCAAATTTGTCGCCGATCGCCTGGATGGAGAAGGCCACGCCGAGTGCTGCCACGTGCGAGCCGAGGCTGTAGTCCGGTTTGACCGCCGCTGCGACTTTTTCAGGGTTTTGCGGTTGTGCGCGGCTGTCGACATTCTGACCCCAATAACTCCAGGGCCAGCCGTAAAACGCGCCTTCGCGCACCGATGTCAGGTAGTCGGGCACCAGGTCCGGCCCCAGCTCGTCGCGTTCGTTGACCACCGTCCACAATTGTCCGGTGCCGGGCTGAATGGCCAGGGCGGTCGGGTTGCGCAGGCCGGTGGCGTAGGGTTTATGGGCGCCGGTCTGGGCATCGATCTGCCAGACCATGGCGCGGTCGACTTCCACTTCCATGCCGCGCTCGGTGATGTTGCTGTTCGAGCCGATGCCGACATACAGGAAGCGCCCGTCGGGGCTGATGGTCAGCGCTTTGGTCCAGTGGTGGTTCACCTGCGAGGGCAGGTCGGTGACCTTGACCGGCGCGCCACTGGCCTGGGTCTGGCCGGTCTGGTAATCGAAGCGCACCAGCGCATCCTGATTGGCCACGTACAGCTTGCCGTCGGCAAAGGCCAGGCCATACGGCGCGTTGAGGTTGTCGGCGAACACCGTTTTCAGCTCGTAGACACCATCGCCGTCGGCATCGCGCAGCAGGGTCAGGCGGTTGCCGCCTTTGACCTTGGTATTGCCTTGCGCCTTGATGTAGCCGGCGATCACGTCTTTTGGCTTGAGCTTGGCGGCGCTGCCGCCACGGCCTTCGGACACCAGAATATCGCCGTTGGGCAAGACCAGCGTCTGGCGCGGGATTTTCAGGTCGGTAGCAATCGCGGTGATGCTGTAACCCTGCGGCACCGTGGGCTTCTGATCGCCCCATTCGGCCGGTTCGGCAATCTTCATGCTCGGCAACAGGCCGCTTTGCGGCTCTGGCAATTTTGGCTCGGGGCCACGTGCCTGAGTGCTGTCCGCCTCACCGCCGCAGGCGCTCAGCAGAATGGCCATGCTCAAGACCGTCAGTGTGCTGGCGTGTCTCATCGTGCACCTCCGGAACGCAGATTACTAAAGCCTGTCCAGGCCGCCACAACGGCCAGCAACGTCACGATCACCGACAGCACCAGGCCCGTGGGCATGGCCGCCCAGGCGTCCTTGGCGTGGACGAACGCATTGATCAGGCCCAGCACCCAAGTGACCAGCAACAACAGCAAATACACCACCGGACGCCCGGCCTTATGATCGGCACGCAGCAGATTGGCGATGGCGAACAATCCTGCCAGGCCACAGAACAACAGCCCGCCGGCAATCAGCCAGGAGGCGAAGTTGCTCCATTGAATCTGGTAGGTGCTGTAGTAGGCGATGTCGTTCAGTAATGCGCCCAGAAACAGCGCAACAGTTCCGCCCAGCAGGATGGCATGAAGTGGGCCGGGCACACTTCGGTAAGGGGGATGGTCATTCACGGTCACAGCGGCGCTCCTCATCGTTCACGGTCCAGGGCATAGGCTGCCCGCGCAGGAAGATGGATCGTGCGCTTGAAGCGTTAGTTCAGCGGGATGATGCGTATGACATATCTTGTAACTCTGATGGGCTGTATTGCCTCTTCAACCCTCCCATCCCAACCCCAGCGACTTGTGCAACCCCGCAAAATCCTTCAGCAATTGCGCATCCCCGGCCACGCGGTTCTGCTGCGCCTCAAAGCGGGTACGTTCGGCGTCGAGCCAGTCCAGGGTGCTGGCGGTGCCGGCGCGGTAGCGTTGGCGGGTGAGCAGGGCTGCGCGTTCGGCGCTGGCCTGGATGTCGCTGAGCATCACCACGTTTTCGCGCTGATGGCCGTAGCGGGCCAGGGCGGTGTCGGCGTCGCGCAGGGCGCCCAGCACGGTGCCGCGGTATTGCGCCAGCGCCAGGTCGCGGCCGCCTTCGGCTTCTTCGATGCCGGCTTTGACCCGGCCAAAATCCAGGCCGTTCCAGGTCAGGCGCGGCATGGCCAGCCAGGTGGCGTTACTCTTGCGCGCCAGGTGGCCGGGGTCGCCGGCGCTGAAGCCCAGGTCGCCGGTCAGGCTCAGTTTGGGAAACCAGTCGGCGGTCTTCTCGCCAATTTGCGCCGTGGCCGAGGCCAGGTTGCGTTCGGCGTTACGGATGTCCGGGCGTGCCTTGAGTAACTGCGCCGGGTTGGTGACCGGCACTTGCGCGGGAATCTGCGGCAAGGGCCGGGCGCTGGCCAGGCGTGTGTCCAGTTCACCGGGCGGCAGGCCGCAGAGCAGGGCGATCTGGTCGAGCGACTCGATGATCTGCGCCTGCAACGGCAGGCGTTGCGCGCGGGTGGTTTCGCTCTGGGTGAAGACCTGTTCCAGTTGCAGTTCGCTGGCCACGCCCTGGCTGCGGCGCTGGCGGGTCAGCTCAAGCACTTGCTGCTCGATATCGACCGAGGCATTCACCAGCGCCAGGCGCGCCTGCCGGTCGCGCAGGTCGGCGTAGGCTTGCACCACCTCGGCCACCAGTTGCACCTGGACATCGGCCAGTTGTGCGGCGCTGGCCTCGCTGCTGGCGCCGGCGGCTTCGATGGCGCGGCGGGTGCCGCCGAACAGGTCGACTTCCCAGCTGGCGTCGAAGTCGACCAGGTACAGGCTCAGCGGGCCACGGCCGCCGCCACTGCCTTCTCCCTCACTAAACTGGGACAGGTCGGGCGAGCGCATGCGCAGCATCGTGGCGTTACTCGACACCTTGGGCCGGGCGGCGGCCTGCTGGCTGCTCAAGCCAGCGCGTGATTGACGCAGGCGGGCGCGGGCCTGGGCGATATCCGGGCTGTTGGCCAGGGCTTCGCTGATCAGTCGATCGAGCGGCTGATCACTCAGGCTCAGCCACCATTGCGCAACGGCGGGCGTGGTGGGCAGGTTATGGCGATCGTGGGCCAGGTGGTCGGCGAGCGGTTTGCCGGTCACTGGCGGCGCACCCTGATAATCGGGGCCGACGGTGCAGCCGCCGAGCAGGATCAAGGGCGCGGCGAGAATCAGCGTGGTCAGCCAGGTGTTGCGGATCATTTTGCAGCCCCCAATGGCGAGCGGGTTTTGAGCAGCAGGGCCAGCGGCACGCAGGCTGCCAAGGCAATGGCCAGCACCAGAAAACAGTCGCCGTAAGTCATCACCAGCGCCTGGCGGGCGATGGTGTCGGCCAGTTGTTGCAGGGCCTGATTCTGGGCATGGGCAACGTCGCCGGTGCTGACGGCAAAGCTGGCGGCGCGTTCGGCCATCTGCTCCTGCACCAGCGTGCTGTTGGCGCTGACCGACTCGCGCAGGGCGTCGTCGTGCAGGTGGTCGCGGCGGTCGATCAATACCCCGATCAGCGCCAGGCCAATCGAGCCCCCGAGGTTGCGTGCCATGTTGTAGAGCCCCGCCGCATCACCGGCTTCCTCGGCGCTGATCGCCGACATCGCGGCCTGGTTGAGCGGCATCATCGCCAGCATCTGGGCGAAACCGCGCAGCACCTGCGAGGCATAAAAGTCATGGCCGACGCTGTCGGCCGTCAGCGCCACGTCCAGCAGGCAACTGACGCTGAACATCAGCAGCCCGGCAATCACCATGCTGCGTGCCGAGTAGCGCGCCAGCAATCTGGGCAGGAACGGGATCAGCAAAAACGCCGGCACGCCGGACAGCAGCATGATCGAGCCGGCCTGTTGCGCGTTGTAGCCGGAGACATTGCCGAGAAATTGCGGCAGCAGGTACGACACCCCATAGAGGCCGGCGCCGACCACCGAGACAATCAGAATCACGCTGGCGTAGCGCGGGTTGCGCAGCAGGCTCAGGCGCACAATCGGCTGGCGGGCGGTGAGCTGGCTGAGCGTCACCAATACCAGGCCGATCAGCGTCAGGGCGCTCAGCCACAGGATCATCGACGACTCGAACCAACGCTCGCGCTGGCCTTCTTCAAGCACCACGGTCAGCGAACTGAGGCCCACCGACAGCCCGACGATGCCCAGCCAGTCGGCCTTGAAGAAGCGCTCCAGGTGCGCCTTTTCGGCTTGCAGGCCGACCCACAGCAAGGTCACCAGCGCCACGCTGACCGGCAGATTGAGAAAAAAGCACCAGCGCCAGCTGGCGTTTTCGGTCAGCCAGCCGCCGACCACCGGCCCCAGAATCGGCCCCAGCAGCACGGTCAGGCCGAACACGCTCATGCCGATCGGCAACTGGTGCGCGGGCAGGCGTGTGCGCACGATGGTCTGCGCCGTGGGAATCATTGCGCCGCCCGCCAGACCCTGGCCGATACGGCCGACAATCATCTGCGTCAGGCTGCCGGACAGCCCGCAATAGATCGAGAACAGCGTGAACAGCACCGCCATGCTCATCAGGAAACGCCGCAGGCCAAACACGCGGGTCAGCCAGGCGGTGAGCGGGATCATGACGATTTCGGCCATCAGGTAGCCGGTGCCGATCCAGGTGCCTTCGGTGCCGGTGGCGCCAATCTGGCCCTGAATCTGCGGCAGTGCCGAGTTGGTGATGGAGATATCCAGGGTCGCCAGCAACGCACCAAGGGAACCGGCGGCCACGGCGATCCAGTCGCTCAGCGAGGCATTGGCCGGGCGTGAGCTGTCAGCCATGCTGATCGTTGCCGTTGCTGCGGGTGTCGACGTCGACGGTGGCCGACAGCCCTGGCATCACCACCGGGCGCAACTCCTCGGGCAGGTCGAGGACGATGCGCACTGGCACCCGTTGCACGATCTTGGTGAAGTTGCCGGTGGCATTGGACGGCGGCAGCAGCGCGAACTGCGCGCCGGTGCCGGGTGACAGGCTGTCGATATGGCCGCTCAGTTCGTGGCCGGGCAGGGCGTCGATGTGCACCTTGACCGATTGCCCGGCGCGCATCGTGCCAATCTGGGTTTCCTTGAAGTTGGCGACCAGATAGATCGCCTGCAACGGCACGATGGTCATCAGCCGCGTGCCGGGCTGGGCAAACTGGCCGACACGCACGCTGCGCCCGGCCACGCTGCCGGCAATCGGGCTGCGCAACAGGGTGTCGCCCAGGTCGATGTCGGACTGGCGGGCATTGGCGCGCGATTCTGCCAGTTGTGCGCGGGTCTGTTGCAACTGCGCCTTTAGGGTGGCGACCCGCACTTCACTGGCACGCAGCGCGGCTTTTTTCGCGGCCAGAGTGGCTGTGGCGCGGGCCTGTTCGTTGTTCAGGTCGGCCAGGCGCTCTTCGGTTTCGGCGCCCGAACGCGCCAGCGGTGCATAGCGTTTTACCTGGGCCTTGCTGTGGCTCAGGTCGGCCTCGGCGCCGGCCACTTCGGCACGGTTCTGGGCAATGGTCGCGTCCTGCTGCGCAAGCTCGGCCTCGGCGCGCGACACATCGGCCTCGCGCGCTGCTACTGTGGCGGCGGCCTTTTCGCTGGAAGCCCGGTAGTTGTCGGTATCAAGCCGCGCGACCGGCTGACCGGCCTCGACACGCTGGTTATCGGCGACCAGCACCTCGGCCACATAGCCACCGATTTTCGGTGACACGGTCATGCTGTCGGCTTGCAGATAGGCGTCATCGGTGCTTTCGATAAAGCGCCCTTGCACATACCAGTGCCCGCCCCAGAGCAGCCCGGCGACCAGCGCCACCGCCACCAGGCCCAACAACACCCGCTTGGGTTTACGGCGATGGGTGACGCTGGTCGGTGGCGCAGACGACTGATCGGCCGAATCATCAAGGGACATGAATGCCGGGCTCCAAATTTATTCCGGGTGGAATAAAATGCGGCGCAGGCAAATTTATGTCAACTGATATAATTTCAAAATGTTTCAACTCAGGACGTGCTCATGGCTCGACACAAACCCACCGCCGAAGGCGGCTACCAGCGCGGTGAAGACACCCGCGCCCGGCTGATCGAAAGCGCCCTGAAGCTGTTCGGCGAGCGCGGCTTCGAGGGCGCTTCCACCCGTGATATCGCCACCGAGGCCGGCCTTAATGCGCCGGCGTTGCAGTACTACTTCGATAACAAGGAAGGCCTTTACCGGGCGTGCGTGGAACACATCATCGAGCGTGTCTGGGAGCAACTGAAAACGCCCCTGCACGCCGCCGAAAGCATCTTTCAGGCTGAGCACGTCACCGATGCGCAACTGATCGACGCCTACCTTGAGGTGCTGGGCGCTTTCATTGCCTTTATCCACGACAGCCCGCGCGCCAGCGAATGGCGCCTGTTCATGGCCCGCGTGCAGGCCGGGCTGGGGCCGGCAGACACGGTGGAACTGATGAACGA
Source organism: Pseudomonas sp. HP_08 (assembly GCF_055284095.1). Classification (NCBI taxonomy): domain Bacteria; kingdom Pseudomonadati; phylum Pseudomonadota; class Gammaproteobacteria; order Pseudomonadales; family Pseudomonadaceae; genus Pseudomonas; species Pseudomonas sp. HP_08. Next base: position 165,242 of record NZ_JBTOQC010000002.1, read on the forward strand.
GCGGCTGCACCAGCATATTCGCGCGGTTACCTGCGCGATCATCGGCCGCCTGACCGGGGCGGCGGCGGACGACCCGCGCACGCTGATCCGCGCCCTGGCGCTGAACAGCCAGGGCATGGTGTTTCGGGTACTGAGGCACCAGGTGCTGCGGGCCATGGGCTGGGAACGCATCGACAAGGCGCAGATGGAACTGGTGCGCGAGGTGCTGCTCGGGCAGACGCGCTTGACGTTGCAGGCACTGGTGGCGGAGCGAGAGGCGCAATGACTGACTCAGTACTCGACAGAATGGATACACGGATCATTTCCGTGCTCAGAAAAGACGGTCGTATCAGCCATCAACAGCTCTCGACCCAGGTCGGGCTTTCGCCGTCCCAGTGCCTGCGGCGGGTGAAGCGCCTGGAGGATGAGGGGATTATTCGCGGCTACGCGGCGATCATCGACGAGAGCAAACTGGGCAACGATGTCAGCGCCTGGATTCTGGTAACGCTCGATAAAGCTGCCCGGCCGGGCGCCAGAGAACGGGTCGCCGTGCTGTTGCAGAACCGGCCGTGGGTACGGGTGGCGACCGGGGTGACGGGCGATGTGGATTTCATGATTCGCGTGGTGGCGCCAAGAATGGCGGACTTCACCCGGATTCTCGTCGACGAACTCAACGGCCACGCCGATATCAGCAGCACACAATCGTTTATCTGCCTGGATGATCTGGTACGGGGCTGAGCCATCAGCCCCGTAGCGTTTTTGACCTAGAGCGACGCATCCAGCGCGCCGATCAGCTTTTGCACTTCTTCAGCCGAGGTGTAGTGCACGAACGACAGGCGCAGCACACCCTCATCCGGATTGACGCCCAGGCCTTCCAGCAGTCGCACGGCGTAGAAGTGACTGGCGCCGGCAATGATGCCCTTGCTGGCCAGTCGTTCGGCGACCGTGCGCGGGCTGGCATTCAAGGTTTGCAGCGAGACGGTTGGTGCTCGTTTTTTCGCATCGGCGGGGCCCAGCAGGCGCACACGCGGGTCGTTGGCGCAAAACGCCAGCAGCGCAGGCAGCCGCTCAAGCTCGGCGTCCCTGAGCAGTGTGCGGACATTGCGCGCCCGTTCTGTGGCGGCGGCATCCGGAAAGTGATGCGCATGCACGGCATCGAAATAAGCCGTCACGCCGCTGGCGGCCGCCACCTGCGCATGATCGGGGCCGGCCGGCACAAACCACTTCGCCAGGTGCGCCGAGTTGAAGTAGTGGGCCTGGTTGCCGAGAAAATCCATCAACGGACGGCGGATCACCATGGCCCCCAGATGAGGGCCAAAGGTCTTGTACAGCGAGAACAGATAGATATCGGCGCCCAGCTCAGCGACATCCGGCAGGCCGTGGCCGGTGTAGGACACACCGTCGACCACCGCGACGGCGCCCGCGGCGTGCACCACCTCGCAGATCTCCCGCACTGGATTGATCTCACCGAGAATGTTCGAGCAATGGGTGAAGGCCACCACTTTGCTGCGCGGTGAGAGCAAGGCTTGCAGCGCGGCGATCTCCAGCGAGCCGGTGCTGGCGTTGATCTGCCATTCCTTGATGACGATGCCGCGCTTGGCCAGGCGCCGCCAGACGCCATTGTTGGCTTCGTGATCCTGGTTGGTGACGATGATTTCGTCACCGGCTTGCAAGCGGTTGGCAAACGCCTCGGCCAGCACATAGATATTCTGCGAGGTCGACGGCCCCAGATGCACCTCTTCAGGCGATACGCCCAGATAAGCGGCGAGTTCGACGTGCGAATGGTCCATCTCTTCACCACCGCGGCGCGACGCAGGGTGCGCACCGTAAGGCTGCATCTTGGTCTGCCGGTAGAAACGCCCGAGGCGATCGATCACTTGCTCGCAGACGTACGAGCCACCGGCATTATCGAAAAAAGCCTGGTCTTGCAAAGACGCTTCGGAGAAGGCCGGGAACTGGCGGCGGACAAAGGACAGATCAAGTGCAGGCATGGTCGAAACTCCGGCGTGGGCGCAAGGATTTGAGGCTTTCCATGCTAATCGCCATGCCGCGCAGGAATTCTGCGAAAACCGCCGGGGCGGCGGTTTTTGTGCAGGAATCCTGTATTGGGGAGGGCTTGAATGAGTTGAATCATTCACTCGATGCGCATTAGCAGGCTCATATAGGGAGCGCCACCTGCCGTGAAGTCTTCACGCAGGTTGCCATCGGGCAGAGACACGAGAGTCGTTGGGGTGAGTAACTTGTGTTTTGGGTAACGAAAAGACGCTTGATCGTCGGAGTAGGTGTAGACCTGGAAATGCAGCGTGTCGCCCACTGCAAAGCAGCCTCCCACTGTCATGTGCCAGTCCCCGAATGTGTGGATTACCCCATATCCGTGGGAGGCAGCTCTGCTGGCGATGAGGCCGGTAAAGCCGGCACATCTGCTGTGTCTGTACCGCAGCAATCGCGGGCAAGCCCCCTCCCACAATGACCGTGTTGCCCTTGACTGATCGGCATCGGGGTCTGAGAGCGGTTTTCGATTTTTCCAGATGTGCCACCCCCATACCCAGTGATGCAAACCCTCAATCCTTGACCCGCACCATCACGTCACTGACTCGCTCGCCATCGATAAAAAACGTATAGCGCAACCTGTCGTCAGGCGTTGGCTGGAGGATCACGGTGTTCTGCGACTTGTGGTACGGATGGCGAAACAGCCATTCATTGTCTGAATAGGCAAAGCTTTTGAAGTGCAGTGCGTCACCTTCCCAGCGGACGTTATTGAACAGGTGGTGCCAGTTCTCGTCGCCGGCATTGAAGATGTAATAGCCGCCGTGTGCATCCCGAACGATTTCAAGCAGCATCTGGTTTTCGGCGGTCGCCCATTTACCGACATAGTGATCCAGGCCCGCGTGCGCCGGGATGCTTGGGTCGGCTACGAAGTCGCCTGGTTTGTAAGGCGTGCGCCGGTCCAGTTCGGTCTTCAGGCCAGGGTAGAGCGCGCATAACGGGACAACCGTGTCGACCCGGGTGTAATCGTACGTCAGCCGGCGGCCGGCCACGTCGCGGCCCAGTTGCATATTGCCTGGGGAAAGGGCCAGGACCTTGAAGTCGAAGGTGTTCAGCGGCGACGAGATATGAATCGACTGACCATCACCGGCTACCTTGTAGCGGGAAACATCCGCTGGCTGCGGGCGCGGGTCGATGCAATTGAAGGGTTGTAGCAGCAACGTGCCGTCGGCGCGGTAGTGGGCGACGGTGGCCGTGCCGTCGCGCAACGGCTGCATGGCCCAGATACCGACAATTTGAGGTTCGCTGTGTTGCCGGGCGCAGCCGCTCAGCAGGATGGCGGTCAATACGAGCAGCACGGGCTTGCTCGACACGCTGTTCATCCATGATCGCACGGTCAATCTCCGCTACTGCGAGCCAGGTCCGGCCCTATCGTAAGCAGTATAGCTATCGTATTGCTATCTCACCCCAATCTCGTCCAGCAGCCATTTCTTGAACACCTCCGAGGCCTCGTGCCGGGTTCTGCGTCGGGGATAAACCAGGTAATGGCCGATGTACTGAATCTCGTGGGTCACGCTGCGCAAGGGCGCCACCAGTGCGCCGCTTTTCAGTTCGCCTTCGGCCAGCAAGGTGGATTCCAGCACCACGCCCATGCCGTTTACCGCAGCGGCAATGGCCATGGCGCTGCGGTCGAAGCGCAATCCATAGTGGTGCGGGGCGAACAGGTGATTGGCTTCGAACCAGCCTTTCCATTGCAGCATCTGCACTTCGCACTGGATCAGTGTGTGGTGGTGCAGGTCTTGCGGGCTGCGAATGGTCGCGGCGATCTGCGGGCTGCACAGCGGCGTGAGGTGTTCAACCGCGAGCGGGACCTTTTCGTTGAGGCTGCCCTTGGGCTCGCCGTAGACAATGTCGAGATCGAAATCATCGTTGTCGAAGCGCGCGTATTCGGTGCTCGCCGAGAAGCGCAGGTCGATGTTCGGGTGCGCCGCCACAAAGCGCGCCAGGCGCGGCATCAGCCATTGCGTGGCAAAACTGGGCGCCGTGTGCAGGCGCAACGGCGGGGGTTCGTCGGCGTTGACCAGGGCAAAGCCGCGCTGCATTTCGTCGAGCCCGCGTTGCACATGCTCCAGCAGCAGCCGGCCGCGCACGGTGAGGTTCACCTCGCGGGTGGTGCGCTCGAACAGCACCAGGTCAATGGCTTCTTCAAGCTTGCGAATCGAATGGCTGACGGCACTCGACGACAGTCCAAGCTCCTGCGCGGCCACGGCAAACGAGCCGCTGCGTCCGGCCGCTTCAAAGACCCGCAGCGATGACAACGGGACCTTGCGCAAGCGGGCTATTGCTGAATTTTTCTCATCCATTGCTGCAAAAATGCCCTTTGTAAGCCCTGAATATCCAGTGATAGCGTGGCTTCACGTTTCGCGCTGATCATTTGGATGAATATTTGACATCAGTTCAGCACGGGGCCATTTCTATCGCAAGCAGGAAACCATAATGACAATAATTCCTACACGTGCCGCAGCGGCACCCGAGCCGCTCGCGCGCCTGGCGCATCACGCCTGGCGCATCCGTCGCTTTGCCCTGCGCATGGGCGAAGTCCAGGGCCAGGGCTATGTCGGTCAGGCGCTGGGCTGGGCCGATGTGCTGGCCGTCGCCTATTGCCACGCCATGAACATCGACCCCGATAACCCGAGCTGGGAAGGCCGCGACCGCTTTCTGCTGTCGCACGGTCACTACGCCATTGCGCTGTATGCCGCCTTGCTGGAAGCCGGCGTGATCGCCGAAGACGAACTCGACAGCTACGGCGCCGACGACAGCCGGCTGCCGATGTCGGGCATGGCCACCTACACACCGGGCATGGAAATGTCCGGTGGCTCGCTGGGCCAGGGCCTGGCGATTGGCGTCGGCATGGCGCTGGGCCTGCGCATGAAGGGCAACCCGGCCTGGGTGTTCAATTCCATGTCCGATGGCGAGCTGGACGAAGGCGCCACCTGGGAAGCCGCGATGTCGGCGGCGCACCACAAGCTGGGCAACCTGATCGCATTGGTTGACTTGAACAAGCAACAGGCCGATGGCAACTCCCACGAAATCCTCGAATTCGAGCCCCTTGTCGATAAATGGCTGGCGTTCGGCTGGCATGTGCAGCGCATCGACGGCAATGACTTGGCGGCGGTGCTGGCGGCGTTCGACACCGCGATGGCGGTCACCGAAGCCAAGCCCCGGGTGATTCTGTTCGACACCTTGATGGGCAAGGGCGTGGACTTTCTTGAGACGCGCGAGAAAAACCATTTCATCCGTGTCGAGCCGAACGAATGGCAGGCGGCACTCGCCGTGCTGGATGCCCACTACGACAAGGGAGTGCATTGAGATGGGTAACGAAACCTTGCCAAAGCCACGGCTGACCACCTCGGCGATGATTGCCTCCATCGCCAGCGAAGGCCAGCGCACCGAGACCGCTCCCTTTGGCCACGCGCTGGTGGCGGCCGCGCAGCGCGATTCGCGAATTGTCGGCATGAGCGCCGATTTATCCAAGTACACCGACCTGCACATCTTCGGCCGTGAGTTTCCCGAACGGCATGTGCAAATGGGCATGGCCGAACAGTTGCTGATGGCCGCTGCTGGCGGTATGGCCAAGGAAGGCCTGGTGCCGTTTGCCACCACCTACGCGGTGTTCGCCACCCGGCGCGCCTATGACTTTATTCATCAGGTGATTGCCGAGGAGAACCTCAACGTCAAGATCTGCGCGGCGTTGCCGGGGCTGACCACCGGCTACGGCCCCAGCCACCAGGCCACCGACGACCTGGCGCTGATGCGCGCCATTCCGGGGATGACCGTGATCGACCCTTGCGATGCGCTGGACACGGCTCAGGCCGTGCAGGCCATCGCTGACTACAACGGCCCGGTGTACATGCGCCTGTTGCGCGGCAAGGTGCCGATGGTGCTCGACGAGTACGACTATAAATTCGAACTCGGCAAAGCCAGATTGCTGCGCGACGGCAAGGATGTGCTGATCATCTCCAGCGGCATCATGACCATGCGCGCCCTGGAAGTGGCGCAGTTGCTGGGCGATGGCAGCGCCGATGTAGCGGTGTTGCACGTGCCGACCATCAAGCCGCTGGACGAGGCGACCCTCATCGAGCAATGCCGGCGCAGTGGCCGGCTGGTGATCGTCGCGGAAAACCACAGCAGCGTGGGCGGGCTGGGTGAAAGCGTCGCGCTGGCCTTGCTCAAGGCGCGCGTCGCACCGGAGTTCCGCCAGATTGCTCTGCCCGATGCCTTTCTGGATGCCGGTGCATTGCCGACGCTGCACGATCGCTACGGTATTTCCACGGCCGTGATGGCCGCCAACATTCGCCAGTGGCTCGGCTGAGGACATCACCATGAACGTTGCATTTATCGGCCTGGGCGCGATCGGCTTGCCCATGGCCTTGCAGATCAAGAAGGCGGGTCATCAGGTCATCGGCATCGAATTGAGCGACGCCGGCCGCGCCCGTGCCCTTGCTGAAGACATCGAGGCCAGCGCCGACTGGCGCGCCGCGCAGGACGCCAGCGTGGTGGTGGTCATGGTCGCCACGCCGACGCAGCTTGAGGCGCTGGTCACGCAATTCAGTGACCTTCGCCACGGCCAGAGCTGGGTGATCATGAGCACAGTGGGCCCGGCAGCGGTGCGCGAACAAGGCGCCCGGCTGGCGGCCAAGGGGGTTAACGTGATCGACGCGCCGGTCACCGGTGGCGTGGCACGTGCGCAGACCGGCAGCCTGCTGATCTTCGCCTCGGGCGCTCAGGATCATATCGAGGCGGTATTGCCGGTGCTCGCAGCCATGGGCGAGGTCAAGGTCACCGGCAGCACGCTCGGTGACGGCCAGGCGATCAAGGTGGTCAACCAGCATCTGTGCTCGGTGCACCTGGTCGCGGCCGCCGAGGCCTTGAACCTGGCGAAATCATTGGGCCTGGACCCGGCACAGGTGCTGGCGCTGGTCGAGCGCGGCGCGGGCGGTTCGTGGATGCTGTCGGACCGCGGGCCGCGCATGTTGCAGGGCACCGATGCGCAGGTCACCAGCATGGTCGACATCTTCGTCAAGGACAGCGGCCTGGTGGCTGAAGCCGCACAGGCCTGCAACGCAGCGGTGCCGTTGCTGGACATCGCCCACCAGCGGTTTTCCAGCGCCTCGCAGTCAGGCTTGGGCAAGCGCGATGACAGCCGGGTGATCGAGACCTGGTCATCATAGAGAGCAGGTTATAGAGATCAAGCAACAGGGCAGGCCTCGGTCTGCCCACCCATACAAAAACAATAAAGGCAGGGTTGGTTATGAATCACTCGGAAACGGCGGCGGCCAGGCCGCACGACAAGGCCTCGAAAGTCTCCTTCGCCTCGATGATCGGGTCGGCGGTGGAAAGCTACGACTTCTTTATCTACGGCACGGCGGCGGCCGGCTGGTTCGGTTCGGTGTTCTTTCACACCACCGAGCCCATCGTCGGCATCCTCGCGGCGTTCGCGACCATGGCGGTGGGCTTCTTCATGCGCCCGTTGGGCGGTTATCTGGCCGGCCATTATGGCGACCGCATCGGGCGCAAATCGGTGTTGCTCTGGTCGTTGCTGCTCATGGGCGGCGCCACGGTGCTGATCGGCGCGCTGCCCACGTACGAGCAGGCCGGGCTGATTGCGCCGGTGCTGCTCATTCTGCTGCGCATGATCCAGGGCATCGGCTTTGGTGCGGAGTGGGGCGGCGCGGTATTGATGGCGTGCGAACATGCGCCGCCGCACCGGCGTGGCTTCTTCGGCGCGGTGCCACAGATCGGCATTCCGCTGGGGTTGTTGATGGCCAACGGCGCATTCCTGCTGTCGGCGGCGTTTCTTGAAGGCGACTGGATCTGGCGTGCGCCGTTCCTGGCCTCGGTGGTGATGGTCGGCGTCGGCATGTGGATCCGCATGGGCGTCAGCGAATCGCCCGAGTTCGAGAAGATGAAGGCCGAGAACACCCTGATCAAACAACCGGCGCTGACCGTGATTCGCAACGACTGGCGCAAGATCCTGCAAATCGTCGGCCTGCGCCTGGCCGAAACCGGCGGCTATTACCTGGCGACCAGCTTCATGCTGTCGTACGTGCTACTGGCCGGTGTCGCGACCAAGGAAAATGTGCTGTGGGGCACGATGATCGGTTCGGCCCTTGGTCTGGGCAGCCACCTGTACTTTGGCGCGCTGAGTGACCGCATCGGGCGCAAGAAAGTCTTCCTGATCGGCTCGCTGTTCACCATCGCCTTCGGCATTCCGCTGTTCCTGCTGATCAATACCGGTGTGGTGGCGCTGATCGTGGTCGCCGTGGCCCTGTCGCTGCTGCTCAGCCATGACCCGATCTTCGCCGTGGAAGCCAGCTGGTTCACCGAGCAATTCCCGCCCAACGTACGTTCGTCCGGGATCTCGCTGGGCTACAACGGCGCCTCGCTGGTGGCCGGTGCCTTGCCCTTCGTGGCCACCGGGCTGTTCGCGCTGGTGGGCTGGATCGGGCCGGCATTGCTGTTCAGCTCACTTGGCGTGATCTCGACGCTGTGCGCACTGCGCATGCCCGAAACGGCGCCGGCGGTGGTGGGCGAGGAGTGGCTGGACCGCAACGTCAGGAATATGGACAAAGGCATGGCAAAAGCGCTGAACTGATACTCTGCCTAGCCGATTTGCACCCGGCACAGCCTCTGAATGAAAAAACAGGTGTGCAGGGTGCAATGGGCCTGGCAAGAGATTGTGACTGTATTCAATTATGGTCACTTGTTGTCCATTCAGAACACTGTCGGTAAGCTGCGCAGCATGAGCAAAAAAATCCCCCCCGCCGTTTCTGCCCGTGGTCCGGCCGACCACGAGGTGCGTGATCAGATCGTTGCCGCTGCGACCGAGCACTTCAGTCTGTATGGCTACGAGAAGACCACCGTGGCCGATCTCGCCAGATCCATCGCCTTTTCCAAGGCTTATATCTACAAGTTCTTCGAGTCCAAACAGGCCATCGGCGAGATGATCTGTGCCAATTGCCTTGCCCAGCTTGAAGCCGAGGTCAGGGCGGCGGTGCATGAGGTCGATCAGCCACCGGAGAAGCTGCGGCGCCTGTTCAAATCGATTGTCGAGGCCAGCGTGCGGCTGTTTTCCCAGGACCGCAAGCTGTACGAGATCGCCACATCAGCGGCCACCGAACGCTGGCCGGCGGCGTTGGCGTATGAGGGGCGCATCCGCGAACTGCTCAAGGACATTTTGCTCGAGGGCCGGCAAAGCGGAGATTTCGAGCGCAAGACGCCGCTGGATGAAACGGTCAAGGCGATCTACCTGGTGATCCGCCCTTACGTTAATCCGTTGCTGTTGCAGCATGGCTTCGATTACGTCGATGAGGCGCCGGGCCAGTTATCGAGCCTGGTATTGCGCAGCCTGTCGCCCTGAAAATACAGAAGTTGTGACTATTGACTAAATTGGTCACTAGACCCAAAGTGAGCGCCATGATCATTCTGGGTGGAAACTCTCATGCCTCGGCGTCGCCTCATTTCATGTGCCTTGCTCTGCACGCTGCCGTTGTTGCTGGCCGCGTGCAGCGATAAAACCCCCACTGATCCACGCACCGAAGCGCCGCTGGTGCGGGTTGCCGTGGTGCAGGCGGCGACCTCGGTGCCGCGTGCGTTTACCGGGACCGTGGCGGCACGGGTACAAAGTGATCTGGGGTTTCGCGTCGCCGGCAAGGTGCTGGAGCGGCGGGTAGACACCGGGCAAACGGTCAAGCGCGGTCAGGTGCTGATGCGCATCGACCCGGCCGACCTGCAACTGGCCGCCCGGGCGCAACGTGAAGCGGTGACCGCCGCGCGGGCGCGAGCGGCGGTCACCGCTCAGGATGAAGCCCGCTACCGCACCTTGCGCGCCAGCGGCGCGGTGTCGGCATCCACCTACGATCAGTCCAGGGCCGCAGCCGACTCTGCCAAAGCCGACCTCAATGCCGCGCAGGCCCAGGCGCAAGTGGCGTTCAACGCCACCGGCTACGCCGAGTTACTGGCCGATGCCGACGGCACGGTCATGGAAACCCTGGCTGAGCCTGGTCAGGTGCTCAGTGCAGGGCAGGTGGCGGTGCGCGTGGCACATGCCGGACCGCGCGAGGCGGTGGTCCAGTTGCCGGAAACCCTGCGCCCGCCGGTGGGCTCCAGCGCGCAGGCAACCTTGTTTGGCGCCTCAGGCATCCGCGTGGCGACCCGTCTGCGCCAGCTCTCCGATGTCGCCGACCGCCAGACCCGCACTTTCGAGGCGCGCTATGTGCTGGAGGGTGAGCTGGCCAGCGCGCCACTGGGCACCACCATTACGGTGCAGATTCCGGGCGCGGTTGCCGAGACGGGCTTGCAGGTGCCGATTGCCGCCCTGCATGACGCAGGTTCCGGCCCCGGCGTATGGGTGATCGAAGGCGAGTCTGCGAAGGTTCGCTGGCAGCCGGTGCAGGTCCGGCAACTGGACGATGAGTCGGCGCACATTGCCGGCGCGCTCAAGCCGGGCGAGCGCATCGTCGCGCTGGGCGCGCACCTGTTGCACGAGGGCGAGACTGTACGGCTGGCCGTGCAGGCCGGCGTGGCAGGTGCGCAGCCATGAGTGAGAGCCGTTTCAATCTGTCGGCGCTGGCCGTGCGCGAGCGCTCGATCACGCTGTTTTTTGTCTGTTTGATCTCGCTGGCCGGGCTGATTGCGTTCTTCAAGCTGGGCCGCGCCGAAGACCCTTCGTTTACGGTCAAGGTGATGACCATCGTCACCGCCTGGCCGGGGGCGACCGCGCAAGAGATGCAGGATCAGGTCGCCGAGAAGATCGAAAAGCGCCTGCAAGAGTTGCGTTGGTATGACCGCTCCGAGACCTACACGCGGCCCGGGCTGGCCTTCACCACCCTGACCCTGCTCGACAGCACGCCGCCGGCGCAGGTGCCGGAGGAGTTTTACCAGGCGCGCAAGAAGGTCGGCGACGAGGCGCAAACCCTGCCGGCGGGCGTGGTCGGGCCGATGGTCAACGACGAGTATGCGGATGTCACCTTTGCCTTGTTCGCCCTCAAGGCCAAGGGCGAGGCCCAGCGTCTGCTGGTGCGCGATGCCGAAAAGCTGCGCCAGCAACTGCTGCATGTTCCCGGAGTGAAGAAGGTCAATATCGTCGGCGAGCAGCCCGAGCGCATCTATGTCGAGTTCTCTCATGAGCGGCTGGCAACGCTGGGCATCGGTCCGCAAGCGGTGTTTGCCGCGCTCAATGACCAGAATGCCCTCACCGCGGCCGGATCGGTGGAAACCCGCGGGCCGCAGGTGTTCATTCGCCTGGACGGTGCCTTCGAGCAGTTACAGAAAATCCGCGACACGCCCATCGTGGTGCAGGGCCGTACCCTGAAACTGTCGGATGTCGCCACTGTCACGCGCGGCTATGAAGACCCGGCGACCTTCATGATTCGCAACGGCGGTGAACCGGCCTTGCTGCTGGGCATCGTCATGCGTGATGGCTGGAACGGGCTGGACCTGGGCCGTGCCCTGGACAGCGAGGTCGGGGCCATCAACGCCGGCTTGCCGCTGGGCATGAGCCTGAGCAAGGTGACCGACCAGTCGGTCAATATCAGCTCGGCGGTCGATGAGTTCATGGTCAAGTTCTTCGTCGCGCTGCTGGTCGTCATGCTGGTCAGTTTCGCCAGCATGGGCTGGCGGGTGGGCATCGTGGTGGCGGCAGCGGTGCCGTTGACCCTGGCGATCGTGTTTGTGGTGATGGCCGCGACCGGCAAGAACTTTGACCGCATCACGCTGGGCTCGCTGATTCTGGCGCTGGGCCTGCTGGTCGACGATGCAATCATCGCCATCGAGATGATGGTGGTGAAGATGGAGGAGGGCTACAGCCGCATCGCAGCCTCGGCGTATGCCTGGAGCCATACCGCCGCACCGATGCTGTCGGGCACGCTGGTCACTGCCGTGGGCTTCATGCCCAATGGCTTTGCGCGGTCTTCGGCGGGTGAATACACCAGCAACATGTTCTGGATCGTCGGCATTGCGCTGATCGCCTCGTGGCTGGTCGCGGTGCTGTTTACACCGTACTTCGGCGTCAAGCTGCTGCCCGAGGTCAAGCAGGTCGAGGGCGGCCATGAGGCGCTTTACAACACGCCGCGCTATAACCGCTTTCGGCGCCTGCTGGCGCGGGTCATTGCCTTCAAATGGCTGGTCGCGGGCGCCGTGGTCGGCCTGTTTGTCGCGGCCGTGCTCGGCATGGGCGTGGTCAAGAAACAGTTTTTCCCGGTTTCAGACCGCCCCGAAGTGCTGGTCGAAGTGCAGATGCCCTACGGCACCTCGATCACCCGGACCAGCGCCGCTTCCGCCGAGATAGAGGCCTGGCTGGCCCGGCAGCCTGAGGCGCATATCGTCACGGCCTACATTGGCCAGGGCGCGCCACGGTTTTACATGGCGATGGGGCCGGAGTTGCCCGATCCTTCGTTCGCCAAGATCGTGGTACGCACCGACAGCGAGGAACAACGCGAAGATTTGAAGCACCGGCTGCGCGATGCGATTGCCCAAGGCCTGGCCAGCGAGGCGCGGGTACGGGTGACTCAATTGGTGTTCGGGCCTTACTCGGCCTTTCCGGTGGCTTATCGGGTCACCGGCCCCGACCCGGACACATTGCGTGAAATTGCCGCGAAGGTGCAGCAGGTCATGCAGGCCAGCCCGATGATGCGCACCGTCAACAGCGACTGGGGCACGCGCGTACCGACGCTGCATTTCACCTTGCAGCAGGATCGCTTGCAGGCGGTGGGGCTCAGTTCCAGTGCAGTCGCGCAGCAATTGCAGTTTCTGTTGAGCGGGGTGCCGGTGACCGCCGTGCGCGAGGATATTCGGACCGTGCAGGTAGTGGCACGTTCGGCTGGCGACCTGCGTCTGGACCCTGCCAGGATCATGGATTTCACCCTGGCCGGTGCCAATGGCCAGCGTATCCCGCTGGCGCAGATCGGCGAGGTCGAGGTGCGCATGGAAGAACCGGTGATGCGCCGCCGCGACCGTGTGCCGACCCTTACCGTGCGCGGCGACATCGCCGATGGCTTGCAGCCGCCTGACGTGTCGACGGCCATCAGCCGCGAACTGCAACCGATCATCGAGCAACTGCCGAGCGGCTATCGCATTGTGCAGGCCGGCTCCATCGAAGAGTCCGGCAAGGCCATGGCGGCGATGTTGCCGCTGTTCCCGATCATGCTGGCGTTGACCCTGATCATCCTGATTTTGCAGGTGCGTTCGATCTCCGCGATGGTCATGGTGTTTCTCACCAGCCCACTGGGGCTGATCGGCGTGGTGCCGACCCTGATCCTGTTCCAGCAGCCCTTCGGCATCAACGCCCTGGTCGGGCTGATCGCGCTGTCGGGCATATTGATGCGCAACACGCTGATCCTGATCGGGCAGATCCATCACAACGAACAGGCCGGGCTGGATGCCTTCAGTGCCGTGGTCGAGGCCACCGTGCAGCGTGCGCGGCCGGTGATCCTGACGGCACTGGCCGCCATCCTGGCGTTCATCCCGCTGACACATTCGGTATTCTGGGGCACGCTGGCCTATACCCTGATCGGCGGCACGCTGGCGGGCACGGTGCTGACACTGGTGTTCTTGCCGGCGATGTACTCAATCTGGTTCAGGATCAGACGTAACATTTGACTCTGGAAGAGTGTTTGATTTATTGAGCGAGAGCGTTATGTCGGATCAAAACAGTCAGTTGCTTGCCCTCACGCTGGTCGAAATCAGAACATTGCTGGCCGGTTATCTGGGCAGTACCAACGAAGTGTCCATTGAGGTGCGCATTGCCGCGCATCTGGCGTATGCGCTGCACAATGAAGCTGAAAGTGTGTGCAAAGGGGCGTCTTACGATATCGATCAAGCCAGGAAGAAAATCGCTGCAATCGATACGATTTTCGGTGTGCCTGCCGGAACCTGCTTACTGAAGCAATTTGATGATCTGGCCGATCGGCGATCTGCATGAAGTCACCCACTGACTTTTCAGATCAATATCCGCAAGTGGCTGATTGATCAGTACGGCAGACTCGTCGCCTTGATTGAAAAAGATCAGGTAATCGCCCGTTTCAAAAGTAACTTTGAATCCTGTCAGGCAGCCCGCTGTGTCTAGTGCGGTATCGAAAAGACCCTCAACTTCGGTAATGAGCCGGCCTTCAAGGTGGGTGGCGGATAAGTCTTCGAGCAGATTCTCCATCTGCCATGAGCAGTTGACACCGGGCTCCAACTCGAAGGAGGCGGGCATTTCGAGGGGGAATAAATCAGCGCCGACACTCTCACCGTCGCTCAGCAGGTACATCGTGACCGTTGGCTGCTCACTGCAACGCCATTCCAGAGAGCCTGTATCCTCAAGGCTCTTTTCATTCATGAAATAGTACTGGTCATGCATTAACGCGCGCAGATGTTTACCTTTCAGCCTTCGCGCATGATCGAGATCATGGACCATCCTTGTAGCAGAGGCGGCGCAACGACCAGGCATTGAAGGTGTCTCCAGACGGGTTCAGGAATACTGCAGAATTTAATCACACTGGCTCGAATGTGGACCACAGGATCGACAATGCCGCATATCACGCTCTTGAACGGCAGCGTACTCACAGCCGATCAGCCCGATCTGATCGTGCCCTGGTGGAGCCTCACCAAGACCGTGCTGGCGGCCGCCGCCTTGACACTGGTGCGTGACGGCTTGATCGGGCTTGACGAGCCACTGGTCGAAGGCCCGTTCACGCTGCGTCAATTGCTCCAGCATCAGGCGGGGCTGGCGGACTACAGCGAGCTGGCCGATTATCATGCGGCGGTCAGCGAGGGCGCGCAGCCATGGCCTGCCGACGAAATGCTCCAGCGTCTGGACGCTTCACGGTTGCGCTATGCACCCGGAACCGGCTGGCGCTATTCCAATGTGGGGTATCTGTTCGTGGGCCGGGTGATCGAACGGCTCACCGGTTGTGCGCTCGAGCAGGCATTGGCGCAGCGGATTTTTCTGCCTTTGGGCGTGTCTCAGGTTCGTCTTGCACGCACACCAGCCGATTTGCAGGGTGTCAGTTTCGGCGCGGCCAGCACTTATCATCCCGGCTGGGTCTATCACGGTTTGCTGGTCGGACCGCTGGTTGAGGCAGCGCATGTGCTCGACCGGTTGCTGGCGGGCACACTGCTGCCGCCACACCTGTTGCAACAGATGCAGGCGGCCATCGTTCTGGGCGGGCCAATGCCGGGGCGGCCCTGGATGTCTCCCGGTTATGGCCTGGGTTTGATGATTGGCGCGGCGGACACCGGGCTGACGCTGAGTGGGCATACCGGTGTCGGGCCGGGCGGCATCATTGCCGTATTCAGCGCCTTGCACGGCGATGCGACGGCGACCTGCGCCGTGTTCAGCGAAACGGATGATGAAGGGCGTGTTGAAGCGCAGGTGTCGACGCGGCTTTTGGCGGCTGTCGGTCATAAAGATTGAAGTGGCAACAAGGGAGGAAGGGACAGTCGATGGACATTCAGTTTTGCGGCAACCTGTCGCCGGATAACCCGGCCGAGGGCATCTGTGATGCGTATCGCCTGAGCGATATCCTCCACATCGACGAGCTGATCGCGGCTCACCGAAAGCTGACTGACGAGCATCCAGGTTGCAGGCTGTTGCTCTCGCTCGATGATGTGCATCAGGCCCGTTATACCTCCGGGCATGCGCGCAACAATCTGGGGCTGGACGATGTGACGCCGCTCGATATCGCCGGATTACCGGCCGAGTGCTTCGAAAACGGTGAGTACATCGGCTACATGACCACCAAGGCGGAGTTCCCGATCTGCGTGCGCAACTTCAAGGCACTGGTGGCGAAGGTGTCATTTCAGGATGCCTGTGATTTTGGTCTGACCCTTGATGAGGCAGGGCTGCAAGCGTGGATTCGCTACCAGCAAGAGCCTGTCTCACTGCTTGAACAACCGCTTTCGGCCATCGTCGTGCCGGTCGAGCACGCCGCGTTGGCGCTGGCCGCTTTTCCAAATGGCTATTTCGAGCCCGACCTGGGGCCTGAACAGAATCATGCGGTGGCGCAGCATTTTGCGGACAGTCATGGTTATGAACTGATCGGCGTCGGCGCGTCTTATCTGGGTTTTCTGCGAGCAGAGCCTGCCGACGCATCGGTCGCCCAGGCGCTGGCAGATGATCTGTGCGCCTTGTACAACACCCCCGATGAGCAACGCCCCTTGCGCGCTACAACCTTCGCCAAAGCCATCGAGGGGCGGCGTTATCTGTGGCTGCGCTACGTGGAATAACCTTTTGGCCATTGCCTTATCAGGAGCCGACTTATGCCGACCTCACTCGTACGCCCAGGCCCCGCGCCGCTGCTGGCGCCGGGCGAAACCGTGGTGCTGTTCGATGGCGTGTGCAAGTTGTGCAACGGCTGGGCACGCTTTCTGATTCGCTTCGATCACCCTCGGCGCGTGCGGCTGGCCACGGTGCAGTCGCCCGAAGGCCAGGCGCTGCTGGCCTGGGCCGGTTTGCCGCTGGATCAATTCGATACGATGGCGGTGATTCGCGACCGGCACTATTGGGTGCGTTCGAATGCGTTCTTCGAAGTGGTCCGCCAGTTACCCGCTGCGTGGCCTTTGCTGGGCCTGCTGCGGGTATTTCCACGGGTGGTGCGCGACTGGTGCTATGACCGGGTGGCGTTCAATCGTTACCGGATTTTCGGCCGGTACGATCAGTGTCTGCTGCCCACGCCGGACCATGAAAAACGCTTTCTGAAAGCCATCAATCGTGATGCTCAGCGCCCACAAACGTCAGTGACGTGAACAGACCGCGCTTGGTGTAATCGGCGTTGTCCTTGACCGGAATGCTGGTCTGGGCCGCGATGACGTTGAGGCCTTCGTTGCGCACCACCACGGTGGCGCGACCGTTGGCGTCGGTTTCGGCGCTGACTTCATCCGGTGCACTGCGGTAGTCGCCGAGCAACTTGATGCCGGCGGCCGGTTTGCCGTCGAGCAATACCTGCACAGGCAACGGCTTGCCGACGCCGACTTCCAGCGGATCGGCCTGCGGCACGATGACCAGTTTCAGGCTGTCCAGCGCCGGCAGCTTCACGCCGTGCTCGTAGATGGCCAGGCTGTATTTGCGCGTCTGGATCGACTCGCCGCCGCCGGTGACCTTGCTGCGCGCTTCGTTGATCCACTTGTTTTCCGGGTTGCGGGTCCAGATGCCCAGGTCCAGTTCAGCGGCCACGGCGGCGGCGGGGCTGGCGGGTTTGAGGCGGGCGTGGTCGGCCAGGCGTTCGATGCTGACCTGCACCGGCTTGCCGGCCTGATCCCAGGCCCAGCCGCCGGTGACTTGTTCCGGCTTGTAGGCGGTGTCTTCGGCGCCTTCGCCGAACACCACTTCAATGTTGCCACGACGCTGTTCGGTCCACAGACCGTGGGCGTTGGCTTGATTGGCGAACAGGGCAGTAGCCAGCAGGCTCAAGGCCAGAAAGGAAGGGTTGATGCGCATGGGTGATCCTTGTTGTCGATCAGGAGAAGGGTGTTACTGATAATGTGTCGCATTTATCCTGATGAACGGTGGCTGGCACAACACTATCTTGCTGTGGGTTTGTAACAGTTTGAGTCGAAAGCGGGCGAGGCATTGCACCCCGCCGCGCCCTGGGGATCACTCGTGGTGTTCGGCACCGATAAATGTCAGGGAGGTAAACAGCCCGCGTGCTTCGATGTCGGCGTTGTCCTTGACCGGCACAGTGGTCTGGGCGGCGATGATGTTCAGGCCACTATTGCTGACCACGACCGTAGCGCGACCCTCGGCATCGGTTTCGGCGCTGACTTGATCGGGCTCGCTGCGGTAGTCGCCGAACAGCTTGATGCCGGCCGCCGGTTTGCCGTCGATCAGCACCTGCACGGGCAGCGGTTTACCTGGCCCGACTTCAAGTGGATCGACTTGCGGCACGATGACCATTTTCAGTTTATCCAGCACCGGCAATTTCGCGCCGTGCTGGTAGATGGCCAGGCTGTATTTGAACGTATGGATCGACTCGGTGCCGCCGGGCACTTTGCTGCGGCCCTCGTTGATCCATTTCTTGTCTTTGTTCAGCGTCCACATGCCGTTATCCAGCGCCACCGACATCACAGCCACCGGCTTGATGGGCTTGAGCCGCGCATGGTCGCTCAGGCGTTCGACGGTCACGGGGATTTGCTTGCCGGCCAGGTCATACGCCCAGGCGCCGCTGACTTTCTGGGCCTTGAAGGCGTCGTCTTCGGCACCGTGTCCGTAAACCACTTCGATATGGCCGCGCCGTTGCTCGGTCCACAGGCCGTGGGCGCTGGCGATGCCGGTGAACAGCGTCGCGCCGACGACGCTCAGGGCCAGCAGGGTAGGGGTCATGCGCATGGTGAGTCCTTTATTGTTGTTGATCAGAGGTTGAGGGTCAGGCTGACGGTGAAATTGCGCGGCTCGCCCGGGGCCACCCAGTAGTTGCTGTAAGAGCGCTCGTAGTATTTCTCGTCAAGGATATTGTTCAGGTTCAGGCCCACGGTGACGTTGTCGGTGGCCTTGTAATGGGCCAGCAAGTCGACGGTGTGATAGGCCGGCAGCTCAAAGCCGGTGCCCGACTCGCCGGAGCGGTCACCGACATAGGTGAAGGCTGCACCGACATCCGAGCCGCGCAGCAATCCTTCCTGAAACTCGTACACCCCCAGCACGCTGCCGCTGCGCTTGGCAACGCCCAGAATGCGGCTGCCGGTGGGGATGGCGCGATCGCCCTTGGTGACTTCTGCGTCGATGTAGGCAAACGCGCCAATAACCCGCACGGCGTCGCTGAGCTGGCCGGTTACCTGTAAGTCCAGGCCCTGGCTGCGCGCTTCGCCGATGGCACGGCTGGTGTCTGTGCCTGGGTCCAGCGCCAAGACGTTTTCCTTCTCGATATGGAAGGCCGCCAGGGTGGCGCTCAGACGCTCGTCGAGCAGCTCGGCCTTGATCCCGGCTTCATAGCCGATGCCTTCTTCGGGGTCGAAGCTTTTGCCGGTCGCATCCAGGCCGTTGTTGGGCTTGAACGAGGTCGAGGCGTTGGCAAACAGGCCCACCTGATCGGTGAGCTGATAAAGCAGGCCGGCGCGCTGGGTGAAGGCATCATGGCGCTGGGTCTGGCGGCTGTTGCCGGCGTAGTTATCGATCTGCTGGTCGAAGTGCTCGTAGCGGGCGCCGATCATGCCGCGCAGTTTATCGGTGAAAACAATCTGGTCCTGCAGATTCAGCGCCCGGCTTTCGACATGCTCGAAGAAGTCGGTGCCGGAGCGTGCGCCATTGGGTCTGGCCTGACCGTACACCGGGTTGTAGATGTCGATGGCGTACGGGCTGCCGGCAATCGTGGTGACCCGTTCGTTCTTGCGGTAGTTCTCGTACTCGGTGCCGATCAACACTTCATGCTGCACGCCTGCGGTGTCGAAGAACCCGCGCAGTTCCAGCTGGGTAATGCTGTCGTGCCAGTTCATGTCGCGCTCGCGGTAGCGGCGGTTGACGGTATGGCCGTCGGCATTCAGCGCACGGGACTCGCTGGCAAAGCCTGACAGCTCGCCTTGCTTGTAATGACTGGCCAGGCGCAGCGACCAGGTGTCATTGAACCGGTGGTCCAGCGCGGCCTGGATCAGGTTGTTGTCGTTATCGATCTTGTCGTTCGGCTCGCCGAGAAAGGTCGAGCGCGATACGCCGCTCCAGCGGTTATTGGGCGCGACGATGCCGCGGTCGAAGATCGAGTCGTGACGCACGAACTCGGTCTGCACCAGCAAAGCGGTGTCAGGCGCCAGTTCCCAGCGCAGCGAGGGCGCGACGAAGACCCGATGGCTTTCGACGTGATCGCGAAAGCTGTGGTTGTCTTCCACGGCCAGATTGACCCGCGACAACAGCTTGCCTTCGGCGTCCAGCGGGGTGTTGACGTCCAGTGCGGTGCGATAGCGGTCCCAACTGCCGGCACTGGTCTGCAAGGTGGTAAAGGCTTCTGGCTGTGGCTGTTTGGTGACGATATTCACCGTACCGCCGGGATCGCCACGGCCGTACAGACTGGCGGCCGGGCCCTTGAGCACTTCGATGCGCTCGACATTGGCGGCATCTGGCGTGGCGGGGTAGCCACGGTTGGCGCTGAAGCCGTCTTTATAGAACTCCGAGGTGGTGAAGCCGCGAATGCTGTATTCGTACAGGGTCAGGCCGCCAAAATTATTTTGTTTGGACACGCCACCGGCGTAATCCAGCGCCCGCTCGACCTGGGTGGTGCCCAGGTCCTTGAGCACCGAGGCCGGCACCACGCTGATCGATTGCGGGATGTCCTTGATGGCGCTGTCGGTCTTGGTCGCAGTGGCTGAGCGGGTGGCGCGATAGCCTCGCACCGGGCTGCTGGCGGTTTCGTAGTCGTGATCGGCGGTGATGGTCACGGTGTCCAGTTCGATGGGGTTGCTGGCGTCGGCGGCGTAGACGGGCGCGCCAACGACGCTCAGGGCGAAACCGGCCAGGGATGCGATTGTGCGGGACGACATGGGAGGGGTTCCTGATAGTTGTTGTTACAATATAACATCACTGTCAGGAATTGTTGCTATGGGTATGCCGTGGCTTTCGCGCAATCAAGGGGTCAGGCCGCCTTGTGCACCGGCATCGTCTTGCGCGCGACCTTTTCTGGCGTGCCAGCGCCACTCAGGCCGGGTGAGCAGATGCCGGGGCAGACGGCGCGGTATCATGCTGGCCGTCGCTACCTGAGTGGCAGGCACGAACGCCGTTCTTTACCGGTCCGGCTTTGCAATGAAAAACAACAAGCAATGCAGAGGCCTTGTGTGGTCGAGAGAAGACAGTTCAGCGGTGGGATGCAAGGGCAGAACCTGCGCTACGTGGGCGAGAAGGGTGGCGCGCCCCGTCAGGCGCGAGTCGGTTTTGTGCTGCTGGAGCATTTTTCATTACCGGCCTTCACCCAGGCGCTCGACACCCTGATCACCGCCAACCTGATCCGCGCCGGCGTGTTTGCGACGCACACGTTCAGCCTGGATGGCGAGTCGGTCATCAGTGACCTGGGCCTGGTGATCTGCCCCGATTCGGCGCTGCAATCACGCGATCTTCAAGACCTTGACCTGCTGGTGGTCTGCGCCGGTTTGCGCACGCCCTTGCGCGCCTCACCGCTACTCACCCAATGGCTACAGGCGGCCGCCGAAAAGGGCATTGCCCTGGCCGGGTTGTGGAGCGGTGCGTGGTTTCTCGGCCAGGCCGGGCTGCTCGATGGCTACAAATGTGCCGTTCACCCCGAACACCGCGCCGCCCTGGCCGAGACCGCACGCGAGAGCCAGGTGACCAGCGAAAGCTATATGGTCGACCGCGACCGGCTGACCGCCGCCAGTCCCACGGGCGCGTTCACCATGGTGCTGGAGTGGATCAATGCCCTGCACGGGCGCAGCCTGGTAGATGCCGTGGTCGATATCCTCGCCTTCGAAGAATCGCGCTATCGCCGCGCACGCCCGTCGCTGCACGAGAAAATGAGCGAGCCGCTGCGCGAAGCCATCAACCTGATGAGCGCCAATATCGAAGAACCGTTGAACCAGGACCAATTGTCAGCCTATGTCGGCCGCTCCAAGCGGCAGATCGAGCGCCTGTTCAAGGATCAGCTCGGGACCACGCCGGTGCGCTACTACCTGGAACTGCGCATCACCGAAAGCCGGCGCCTGTTGCAGCATTCGGACCTGCCGATCGTCGAGGTCGGGGTGGCTTGCGGGTTTGTCTCACCCAGCCACTTCAGCAAGTGCTACACCTCGTTCTACGGCTATCCGCCTTCACGGGAGGTACGCTTCGGCTGCGTCAGCGGCCTGCGCTCGGGGCGCTTGCGGGTACCGTCGTAAAAACGTCGAAAACAAAAAGGCCAGTCTCAGACTGGCCTTTTTGTTGTTCAGCAATCAACAGGATGAATTACTTGCCCTGCCAGCGCTTGAGTACCAGTGTCGCGTTGGTGCCGCCGAAGCCGAAGCTGTTGCTCATGACGGTGTCGATCTTGGCGTTCTCACGGGTTTCGCGCAGGATCGGCAGGTCGGCCACGGCCGGGTCCAGTTCGTCGATGTTGGCGGAACCTGCGATGAAGTTGCCTTCCATCATCAGGATGCAATAGATCGCTTCGTGAACGCCGGCAGCGCCCAGCGAGTGACCCGACAGGCTCTTGGTCGAGCTGATGGCCGGAGCCTTGTCGCCGAAGACTTCACGCACACCCTTGATTTCCGCGACATCGCCGACCGGGGTCGAGGTGCCGTGGGTGTTCAGGTAGTCGATCGGGGTGTCGACGGTGGACAGCGCCTGCTGCATGCAGCGAATGGCACCTTCGCCGCTTGGCGCGACCATGTCGTAGCCGTCGGAAGTCGCACCGTAGCCCACGATTTCGGCGTAGATCTTGGCGCCACGGGCCAGAGCGTGTTCCAGCTCCTCGACCACTACCATGCCGCCACCGCCGGCGATGACGAAGCCATCACGGTCGTTGTCGTAGGCGCGGGAAGCTTTTTCCGGGGTCTCGTTGCGCTTGCTGGACAAGGCGCCCATGGCGTCGAACAGGAACGACTGGCTCCAGTGCTCCTCTTCACCGCCGCCGGCGAATACGATGTCCTGCTTGCCCATCTGGATCTGCTCCAGCGCGGTGCCGATGCAATGCGCGCTGGTGGCGCAGGCAGACGCGATGGAGTAGTTCAGGCCCTTGATCTTGAACGGAGTGGCCAGACACGCCGACACCGTGCTGCTCATGGTGCGGGTGACACGGTACGGGCCAACACGCTTGACGCCTTTTTCGCGCAGGATGTCCAGCGCTTCCATCTGGTTCAGGGTCGAGGCGCCGCCGGAGCCTGCGATCAGGCCGGTACGCGGGTTGGACACCTGCTCTTCGGTCAGGCCCGAGTCCTTGATGGCATCGGCCATTGCCAGGTAGGCATAGGCTGCGGCGTGGCCGACGAAACGAAACACCTTGCGGTCGATCAGTTCTTCGAGGTTGAGGTCGATGGAGCCGGAAACCTGGCTACGCAGACCCATTTCGGCATATTCCGGGTTGAATCGGATGCCAGGGCGGCTAGCACGCAGGTTGGCGGAGACGGTCTCTTTGTCATTGCCCAAGCACGATACGATGCCCAGACCCGTGATAACGACGCGGCGCATGCGGGTACCCTTAGAAGTTGTCAGTAGAAGTGAACAGGCCGACGCGAAGGCCTTCGGCGCTGTAGATTTCGCGACCATCGACGCTGACGGTGCCGTCGGCGATTGCCAGAACCAGCTTGCCGCGCATGGTGCGTTTGATATGGATGTTGTAGGTGACCTTTTTCGCGGTTGGCAGCACCTGGCCGAAGAACTTCACTTCGCCCGAACCCAGTGCGCGGCCGCGGCCGGGGTTACCCTGCCAGCCCAGATAAAAGCCAACCAGCTGCCACATGGCATCCAGACCCAGGCAGCCCGGCATTACCGGATCGCCTTCGAAGTGACAGGCGAAAAACCACAGGTCAGGGTTGATATCCAGCTCGGCGACCAATTCACCCTTGCCGTACTTGCCGCCCTCTTCACTGATGTGAGTAATGCGATCGACCATCAGCATGTTAGGGGCGGGCAGTTGCGCATTTCCTGGGCCGAACAGCTCGCCTCGACTGCAGCGCAGCAGGTCTTCCCGGGTAAAGGCGTGTTGTTTGGTCATGCGAGCTCCTCAAAATATTCTCTTGCGGCGATGGACCTGAAGGTCCCTGCGCCAGTCCTGGCAGACTGATTCGCCAGGACAATGTCCGGCAGCCTAGTCGTAGACTGTTGCGTTGTCATGAAAGTCACAGTGCAGGCAAAACGAATGTACACCTGTTCACTGAAAAACGTCGCTCAGCCAGCTTTACCGGTCGGGCAGGCTGACAAGACTGCCGCAATTTAGCATTTATCGCCAGTCGCAGGTGCCTTAAAGGCCAGCCAGCGCTGCAAAACCTGCAGCAATTGTGCATGTTTGAACGGCTTGGCCAGGTAATCGTTCATCCCGGCTTGCAGGCACGCATCGCGGTCGCCCTGTAACGCATTGGCGGTCAGGGCGATGATCGGCAGCCGTTCCAGGCCCTCGAGCTGACGAATGCGACGAGTGGCTTCATAGCCGTCGATGACCGGCAGGCGGCAGTCCATCAGAATCAGTGCGTAGTGCCCGGTGCGGGCCTTGTCCACCGCCTGGACACCGTCCACCGCCACCTCGACCCTCAAGCCCATGCTGTGCAGCATGGCCTGGACCACGGTGCGGTTGACCGGATTGTCCTCGACCAGCAGTACACAACGCTGATTGCCTTCATGATCGATATCGCTCAGGGCCGGATCTTCGGGGGCCGGGGCCTCGACGGCGCGTTGCAGCGGCAGGTTGAGGGTAAATACCGAGCCTGCGCCTTCTTCACTGTGCGCATGCAGGGTGCCGCCCATGCGTTCGGCCAGGGTCCGGGCGATCGGCAAGCCCAGCCCGGTGCCCCCATAGCGGCGTGAAATGGAGCTGTCGGCCTGCTGGAAGGCATCGAACATCGATTCGAGCCGGTCGGCATGAATACCGATGCCGCTGTCGTGCACCGTGCAGATCAGGTGCAGGCAATCGTCCTCTAGGGCGACCCAGCCCGCTTCAATCCTGACCCCGCCGACTTCGGTGAACTTCAGCGCGTTACCGATCAGATTGACCAGAATCTGCCGGATGCGCGTCGGGTCGCCGATGACGTCCAGACTGTCCATGCCTTCCTGCAATTGCAGCGACAGGGTCAGGCCACGTAGCTGGGCAGTAGGGTTGAAGGCCTGCGTCGAGGCCTGCACCAGCTCGGCCAGATTGAAGGCGATGCTTTCGATCTGCAGGGCATCGCGCTCGATGCGCGAGAAATCGAGGATGTCGTTGATCACCTTGAGCAGGTGTTCGGTGGACTCGGTGGCCAGCGCTGCATACTCAGCCTGCTCGGCCGTCATGGGCGTGGTTTCCATCAGTTGCAGCATGCCCAGAACGCCGTTCATGGGCGTGCGCAACTCATGGCTCATCATCGTCAGGAAGTCTGACTTGGCCTTGTTGGCCTGTTCAGCCTGTTCGCGGGTGTGGATCAATTGCGCCATCGAATGCTGCTGCTCGAAGCTGGCTTGTTCGAGGTTGGCGGCCAGGTTGTTGATATGCCGGGCCAGGGCACCCAGGTCGGCATCATCGGTGACCGGCAGAGGCGTGCGGTAATCGCCCTTTTGAATGGCCTTGAGCGCTTCGCCCATTTCGCTGATCGGTCGCGACAGGCTTAAAGCCAGGCCGCGGGCCAGCAGAAAGGTGAACAGCAGCGCGCCAAACGCCAGTAATCCGGCCTTGAGCAGGATTTCCTGCTGGCGCTGGCTGAAGGTATCACTGGACATGCCGACCAGCACACGGCCCAGATAACCTTCGCTGCTGGCGGCGAACAGCGGGCTGGCCTGAGGGCTGGCGGCCGGATGGGAAGCGTTGATCGGCGCCTGGAAAATTTCCAGCTGGTGCTTGGGCTGGGTCTTCTCCGGGGTTTGCTCGACATACGTCAGCAGGCTGTTGCTGCTGTCCTGAATCTCGACATATTGCACGCTGGGCATCGACAGCGTGGCGCGCATCAGCGCCTTGAGCGATTCTTCATCGCCGTTGAGCACACCCCGTTCGGCAGCGGGCGCCAGCTGGTTGGCAATCAGTTGCCCGGTGTGATTGAGCTCATCGCGCAGGTCCTGCAGGCGCACGAAGGTAAAGAAGGCGGTCAGCAAAACGGTCAGCAGCAGGGCCGGGCCCAGGCTGATGATCTGGGTGCGGATGTGGATGTCCCAAGGCCGCAATGTCATGGCCGGCACCTCTGAGGCAACGGGTCAGGGCCCCGAAAGTCGATTGAAACGTCCATGTGTCTGTGCTCGCGGCAGTCTCCCTTGCATACACTCTGCAACGGCCGATTGTCGCATCGGCCATGCCGTGGGGGCGCATGTTAACCAAGATTCAGTGGTTTTTCATTGAAGTTGTGCATCGCCACGTTTGACGCTGGCCGATGCGCCCACGCTCCGTATAATGCGCTATCGCCAGATCAATGGCCCTTGATGGATGGGTATATGAGCACACTGCAACCTGTAGCGGTTCTTGGTGGCGGCAGCTTCGGCACCGCCATCGCAAACCTGTTGGCGCAAAACGGCCATCAGGTTCGTCAGTGGATGCGCGATCCCGAGCAAGCCGAGGCGATTCGGGTCAACCGTGAAAACCCGCGCTACCTGAAAGGCATCAAGGTACTGCCCGGTGTCGAAGCCGTCACCGACCTGGCTGCCACCCTCGATGCCTGTGAGCTGATCTTCGTCGCCTTGCCCTCCAGCGCGCTGCGCTCGGTGCTGGCCGAGCACGTCGAACGCCTGACCGGCAAGATGCTGGTGAGCCTGACCAAGGGCATCGAGGCGCAGACCTTCAAGCTGATGAGTCAGATCCTTGAAGAAATCGTGCCCAAGGCGCGCATCGGTGTGCTGTCGGGCCCCAACCTGGCCCGTGAAATTGCCGAGCATGCGCTGACCGCCACGGTGGTCGCCAGCGAAGACGAAGCGCTGTGCCAGACCGTTCAGGCGGCCCTGCACGGTTCGACGTTCCGCGTTTATGCCAGTGCCGACCGTTTCGGTGTCGAACTGGGCGGTGCCTTGAAAAACGTCTACGCCATTGTCTCCGGCATGGCCGTGGCGCTGGGCATGGGTGAAAACACCAAAAGCATGCTGATTACCCGCGCACTGGCAGAAATGACCCGCTTTGCGGTCAGTCAGGGCGCCAACCCGATGACCTTTCTGGGCCTGGCCGGCGTCGGCGACCTGATCGTCACCTGCTCGTCGCCCAAGAGCCGTAACTACCAGGTCGGTTTCGCCCTGGGCCAGGGCCTGAGCCTGGACGAAGCAGTGGACCGCCTGGGCGAAGTGGCCGAAGGCGTCAATACCCTCAAGGTACTCAAGGCACGCGCTCAGGAACTCAAGGTCTACATGCCGTTGGTGGCGGGCCTGCACGCAATTCTTTTCGAGGGCCGCACCCTGGCGCAGGTCATCGAGGCGCTGATGCGCGCTGAACCCAAAACCGACGTCGATTTCATTTCAACCACGGGTTTCAACTGATAACTGAAGCCATCGCTGATCAAGGAGAAGGTCGTGAACGATTCGAAATTCAAATCCAGTGAGTCCATTGTGCTGCGCATTCTATGGATGCTGGTGTTTCTGGTGATCTGGCAATTGGCCGAGATCGTCCTGGCCGGTGTGGTGTTGCTGCAACTGGGCTACCGGTTGTTCTATGGCGCGCCGAGTGCCAGCCTGATGAGCTTTGGCGACAGCCTCAGCCAGTTCCTGGCACAGATCGGCCGTTTCGGTACCTTTCACAGCGAGCAGAAGCCTTGGCCGTTCGCCGACTGGCCAACCCCGCGCGCGCCTGAAGGCGAGGCGCCGCACACCATTCCTGCGGCCGCACACCCGGTGCGCGACGAGGAACCGAAGCTATGAAACTGTGGGTCTTGCGCCACGGCCAGGCCCAGTCAAGCGCCGCCAGCGATGCGGCGCGTGAACTGACCGATACCGGTCGTCAGGAAGTACGCAGCAGCGCTGCGCACCTGCACGGCCAGCCGCTGCAACGCCTTCTTGTCAGCCCGTATGTACGGGCGCAACAGACTGCCGCGGTGGTGCAGGGTGTTCTGCAAGCCGACATCACCCAGTTGACCGTCGACTGGCTGACCCCTGACAGCGACCCGTTCGAAGCCCTGCGCCAGCTCGACGCGCTGGGTCTGGACGAAGTCCTGCTGGTCAGCCACCAGCCGCTGGTCGGCAGCCTGATCGGCCTGCTGGCCCACGGTAACCTGCAACAGGCCCAACCGATGAATACCGCCAGCCTCGCCGAACTGGAGGGTGAGTTTGTGCTGGCCGGCGGTCTGCAGTTGCGCGCAATCCGGCATGTCTGATGCCACAACAATCACAAGATCAAGGATTGAATATGACGCTATGGCGTGAAACTCCCCAGCTCGACCGGCTCAACGCCGCCCAGGCCAACACCATTGGTGAGGTGCTGGATATCCGCTTCGAGGCATTCACCGAAGATTCGCTGAGCGCCAGCATGGCGGTGGATAAACGCACCCACCAGCCGTTTGGCCTGTTGCACGGCGGGGCGTCGGTGGTGCTGGCCGAATCGCTCGGCTCGATGGCCAGTTATCTGGTGGTCGACCAGAGCAAATTCTTCTGCGTGGGCCTGGAAGTCAACGCCAACCATGTGCGCGGCGTACGCAGCGGCCGGGTTACCGGCGTGGTCCGTCCGGTGCACATCGGCCGCACCACCCATGTGTGGGACATCCGCCTGAGCAACGACGAAGGCAAGCTGAGCTGCATCTCGCGGCTGACCGTGGCCGTCGTGCCGCACGGGCAGGAACCGCCGGCGCGTTGAATCAGGCATCACACAGGTTCTGGCCAGAGTGCCGCTGCCGATGGCGCTTTCGTTCATTGCCCCAGGCTTCGCCGCTGCGCACAATCAGTGCTGTTCGCCGGGCCACGGGGCTGATCACATGTCGCAACAGGTATTTTTCGCTCACGCCAATGGCTTTCCATCGGCCACCTACGGCAAGCTGTTCGCGGCACTGGCGCCAGAATATGGCGTCATGCACCTTGAGCAGCATGCCCATGACCCGCGTTTTCCGGTCAATGACAACTGGCTGAATCTGGTCGATGAGCTGCTGCATCATTTGCGCGAGCAACCGGCTCCGGTCTGGGGCGTGGGTCATTCACTGGGCGGGTTGCTGCACTATCACGCTGCCTTGCGCTGCCCCGAACTGTACCGGGGCGTGGTGATGCTCGACTCGCCGGTGCTGGGCCTGACCGACCAATGGGTGATTCGCGCGGCCAAGCGTTTTGGCTTTATCGACCGCATCACCCCGGCCGGCCGGACATTGGGGCGGCGTGAGGCGTTCGACAGCCTTGAGGCCGCGCGCGCCTATTTCGCCAGTAAAAGCCTGTTTCGCCGCTTTGATCCCGAGTGTTTCGATGCCTACCTGCAACACGGCCTGCGCGCCGACGGCGAGCAACTGCGCCTGCGATTCGACCCGGCCACGGAAATCAGCATTTACCGCAGCATCCCGCACCTCAGCCCCAGGCCGGCACAGCCGCTGGACGTGCCGCTGGCGATGATTCGTGGCCAGCAGAGCCGCGTGGTCATGCCGCGCCACGGCCTGCAGGCCAGGCGCCTGAGACGCGGTGAATACCTGTCGCTGCCAGGCGGGCACATGTTCCCCCTGGAGCACCCCGACGAGACCGCTCAAATGCTCAAGACACTGTTTACCCGCTGGAGCCTGTCGGCCGACGCCCAGGTGCATCCGTGAGTGCGCTGATCGAAGAAGTGCGCCTGAACCTGGGCCATATCGAACTGGCCGCGCACCTGTTCGGCCCGCAAGACGGTGAGCCGGTGATTGCCTTGCACGGCTGGCTGGACAACGCCAACAGCTTCGCTCGCCTGGCGCCGGCCTTGCGCGGCTTGCGCATCGTCGCGCTGGACCTGGCCGGCCACGGCCATTCCGGTCACCGCCCGCCGGGTGTCGGTTATGCGCTGGCCGATTACGTTTACGACGTGCTGCAAGTGGCCGGGCAAATGGGCTGGCAGCGTTTTTCGCTGCTGGGCCATTCATTGGGGGCGATCATCTCGGTACTGCTGGCCGGTGCAGTGCCGGAGCGGGTCGAGCGGCTGGCGCTGATCGATGGTCTGGTGCCGCTCACCGACGAGGCTGACGCCGCGCCTGAACGGCTGGGCGAATCGCTGCGTGCGCAACTGACCCTGGCCGACAAGAAAAAGCCGGTGTACAGCGACCCGCAACGGGCGGTGCTGGCGCGTATGAGCGGTCGCCTGGCGGTCAGCCGCGAGGCGGCAGAACTGCTCGCCCAGCGTGGCTTGATGCCGGTGCCCGGCGGGTACACCTGGCGCAGCGACAGCCGCCTTACAGTGCCGACGGCGGTACGCTTCACCCCGCAACAGGCCATGGCATTCGTGCGCCGGCTGGCGTGTCCGGGCCTGTTGATCGTGGCTGAAAGCGGTCTTCTGGCCCCGCGCACAGAGCTGCTGAGCGGCCTGCCGATTCAGGTGCAGAACCTGCCCGGCGGGCATCATCTGCACCTGGATGACGAGGCGGGTGCAACCTCTGTTGCAGACTGTTTCAATCGCTTCTTCGCCATTTCTTGACTTGCAGCGGGCAACTGCCGAGGCTGGGCGACTTGAGACAGGAGTCAATATGCATTCATTCAACATTCCACTTCTAGCGTTGTGTCTGGCATTGCCAGCCGGTGCATGGGCCGACGATGTGTCCGGCAGCCGTGACCTGGAGATCCTGCCGCGTCCGCTCGACACCGAAATCGTCGACTATCGCCCCCAGGCCGAGCAGGAGCGCATCTACCCGCTGGGCGCGTTGCGCAAGATCAGCGGCCAGCTGCGCTACGACGGGCAAGTGGCCGCGCGTGGCCCGGTGCAGTCGGTCACCTATCAATTGCCGCTCGGCCACAGTGCCGACGACGCCTTCACCGCCGCCCGCGAAGCCTTGCAGGGCAAAGGCGCCGAGTTGTTGTTCTGGTGCCAGGCCCGCGATTGTGGCGAAAGCAGCCTGTGGGCCAATCAGGTATTCGGCAATGCGCGGTTGTACGGCGCCGACGAGCGCCAGGCGTATCTGCTGTTACGCCTGGCCGAGCCAGAACAGGACACGCTGGTGGCGTTGTACAGCATTACCCGCGGTAACCGCCGCGCTTATCTGCATGTCGAACAACTGGCCGCCTCTGCGCCGCTGGGCGACATCCTGCCGACCTCTGCCACTTTGCTGCGCCAGCTCAAGACCAGCGGCAAGCTGGTTTTGGCCCGACTCAAGGGCGAGCCGCAAGACCTTTGGGTCACGGCGCTGGCGCGTGGCCTGAATCTGGACAGCAGCCTGCGGGTCACCGTTTCCGGCGCGCAGGCTGAGGCCTGGCGTGACGCGCTGGTCGCCAAAGGCGTACGTGCAGCGCGCCTGGAGGCTGGCACTTCAGACAAGCCGGGCCTGGCCATTGAGGTCATTCGCTGAACCGTTATCTGTAGAAGCAGCAGGCGGACTGTCTTGTCCGCCCGCTATGCTGCACCTTGTCTGAACCTTTCTGGTAAGTGAAACGATGTTCAATAACGACCGTATGCTCGTGCAGATTCTGCTTCTGGCGCTGCTGGGTGCCTGTTTCTGGGTCATGGCGCCGTTCTGGTCGGCGCTGGTGTGGGGCGCGGTGCTGGCCTTTGCCAGCTGGCCGCTGATGCGCCTGTTGACGCATCTGTTCAAGGGCCACGAGACCATTGCCGCCTCGGTGATGTGCTTGTGCTGGCTGCTGCTGGTCGCGGCACCGCTGGTATGGCTGGGCTTCAACCTGGCCGATCACGTGCGCGATGCCACCAATCTGATTCGGGATATACAGGTCGATGGCCTGCCGGACCCGCCCGACTGGCTGGCCGGCATCCCGGTGGTCGGCGAGCGGCTGGTGGCGTTCTGGAACACCATCGACGAACAAGGCGCTGCGATGATGGCGGCGATCAAGCCGTACCTGGGCCAGGTCGGCAACTGGCTGCTGGCGCGCAGTGCGCAGATCGGCGGCGGCATCCTTGAACTGACCCTGAGCATCGTCTTCGCGTTCTTTTTCTACCGCGACGGTCCGCGTCTGGCGGCCTTTGTGCTCAGCCTGCTGGAGCGGCTGATCGGCGATCGTGCCCAGTATTACCTGGACCTGGTGGCGGGCACCGTGCAACGGGTGGTCAATGGCGTGATCGGTACCGCTGCCGCCCAGGCCATCCTGGCGCTGATCGGTTTCATGATCGCCGGCATTCCCGGTGCGCTGGTGCTGGGCATTCTGACCTTCCTGTTCAGCCTGATCCCCATGGGCCCGCCACTGGTGTGGATTCCCGCCACGGCCTGGCTGGTCTGGCAGGGCGAGTACGGCATGGCAATATTCCTCGGCGTGTGGGGCACCTTTATCATCAGTGGCGTCGACAACGTACTCAAACCCTACCTGATCAGCCGCGGCGGCAACCTGCCGCTGGTGATCGTGCTGCTGGGCGTATTCGGCGGGTTGCTGGCGTTTGGTTTCATCGGCCTGTTCATTGGCCCGACCCTGCTGGCAGTGGCTTACAGCCTGCTGACCGATTGGGTACAGGAAGGCCGTAGGACCGACCCTCGTCGGGAAAGGCGGGATACGGTGTAAAGGCCCTTCGCTGCTGAAGCCGATCCTGCGGGTCAGGTCATGCGGCGGTATTGAGGTGCCTGCCCACCGGGCGGCTGCCTTCGGTGTCATAACGCTCGCCCAGCGCTGCAATCATCTTGCTCAACGCCTGGGCGGCGATCTGGTTGCTGTTGGTCTGCTCGCTGTTGCTGTCGCTCTGGCTCAACGCCGCCGACAACTCGCTGGCACTGATGCTGCTGTCACTGTCGGTGTCCAGCGCGCTGAACAGGGCGGCGCTGTCGGTCTCGCTGACGCTGGCGGTTTGCGCAGGCGGCGGGCCGGCAGGCGGTTGCTGCGGTTGCAGGCTTGCGGTCAGCTCTTCAAGGCTGACGGTGCCGTCTTCGTTGGTGTCCAGCGCACTGAACACCTGGCTGCTGTCGGCGCTGCTACCGGCACCGGTCAGGCCCACGCTCAGTTCATCGCTGCTGATACTGCCGTCACCGTCGCTGTCCAGTGACGACAGCAACTCATCGGCCAGGTCGTTGACCGATGGTTGCGGCGGCGGTGGAGGTGGCGTGAGGGCGGCCAGTTCCTCGGCATCGAGGCTGTCGTCTTCGTCGCTGTCCAGGCTACTGAATGCCTGGCTGAGGCTGACCGTGATGCCGTCCTTGCTGTCGCTGTTCAAGGCCGAACCGAGTTCCTCCTTGCTGATGCTGCCGTCTTCATCAGTATCCAGTTTGCTCAGCAAGGCTTCCTGAAAGCGCTGGCTCTGGGTACTGGAGGTGCTGCTGGTGCTGGTATAGCTCGAATAACTGCTACTGCCGATTCCACTGATCATCGGACGAACTCCCTGGGTTGGCTGGATGCCGATGACGGTGCATCGGCTTGTGCAGCCTCAGGGGGCGATTTGTCCTGGGGATGTGGGTTGTGTATCGCTGGTGTTACACCTGTGCAATCACGCCCGGGGCAGGCTGAGCAGGGCGGTCAGGCCGCCGCCTGGGGTTTCGCTCAGTTTCAGGTCGCCGCCCATTCGCCACGCCGCTTCACGGGCAATGGTCATGCCCATGCCGACGCCGCCGGAATTGCGATTGCGCGAGCCTTCCAGCCGGTAGAAGGGCTCGAATACCGTCTCGTGAAACTCCGGCGCAATGCCCGGGCCGTTATCGATGACCGCGATGCGCACCCGGTCCGGTTCGTCGAGGATGTCGACATGCGCGCTGCCGGCATAGCGCAGGGCATTGTCGATCAGGTTGTGCAGGCACGAACGCATGGCCATCGGCTGGGTCTTCAGCGGCCTGCAAATACCTTGATAGGTCACATCGTCGCCATTTTCCTGGGCATTCTCGGCCAGCGACTCGATCAGCGCCTGAATGTCGAACTGCTGCACGGCTTCGTTCTGGCGGTTCTGATTGAAGTAGCTGAGGGTGGCGTCGATCATGCCGATCATGTCGTTCAGATCCTGGCTCATCTGATCGTGCAGGCGCTCGTCTTCAATCTGTTCGATGCGCAGTTTCAGGCGCGACAGCGGTGTGCGCAGGTCATGCGACACCGCCGCGAGCATGCGCCCGCGTTGCTGCAACTGCTTGCGGATGCGCTCTTGCATCAGGTTGAAGGTCTGCGCGGCCTTGCGCGCTTCACGCGGGCCGGTGATGGCCAGCGGCGGGCTGTCGAGGTTTTCCGACAAGCGCTCGGCGGCTTCGCTCAGGTTTCGCACCGGACGACTCAGGGCCTTGGCGCCATACCAGGCCGCAATCACCAACGTAATCAATTGAAAAACCAGCGGCACGATCGGCCCGCCAATCAGCGGTGGCTTGGGTCGCTGTGGCTGAGCATCGGCACCTTGCTGCGCCGCAGGCGGTTCAGGCCTGGGCGGTGGCGGCGGGCCGTAGTGGGTGAACCAGGCAAACGCCAGCAGGTGCGCGAGCAGAATCGCGGCCAGCGCGCCACCGAACAGCCGGGCAAACAGGGTATCGGCAGAGCGGATCAAGCCAGCTCCCGTGCATCGAACAGATAACCTTCACCGCGCACGGTCTTGATCAGTTGCGGGTTCTTGGGGTCTTCACCGAGCTTCTGACGCAGGCGCGAGACCAGCAGGTCGATGCTGCGATCAAACGCCTCGATAGAGCGCCCGCGCGCGGCATCAAGCAATTGTTCACGGCTCAGTACCCGGTGCGGACGTTCGAGAAACACCCGCAGCAGGCGAAATTCGGCGTTGGACAACGGCACCACCAGGCCATCGGGGGCGATGAGCTGGCGCAGCACGCTGTTCAGGCGCCAGGCATCGAAACGGATGGTGGTGCGCTGGTCGTTACGCTCATCGCGCACCCGGCGCAACACAGTCTGAATACGCGCCACCAGCTCGCGCGGCTCGAATGGCTTGGCCATGTAATCGTCGGCGCCCAGTTCCAGACCAATGATGCGGTCGGTGGGTTCGCAGCGGGCGGTGAGCATCAGAATCGGAATGTCCGAGGTGCTGCGCAACCAGCGGCACAGCGACAGACCGTCTTCGCCGGGCAGCATCAGGTCGAGCACCACCACATCGAAGGTGTCCTCGGCCAGCGCCTGGCGCATCTGCACGCCATCGGTAACGCCGCGGGCCTGGATATTGAACCGCGCCAGGTAGTCGCACAGCAGTTCGCGGATCGCGACATCGTCATCGACGATCAGCGCCCGTGTGGTCCAGCGTTGTTCGGCAGTCGAGTCGTCGGCGGGGCTGTCAGTGAGTGCTTGCATATGCGTTTGCTGCCTGAGGATGCCGCCATCACTGGCCGCAAGTAATGAACGAGCTACCTGCCAGCCTATGGCCGGCAAAGCGGTGCGCAAGCATGCCGAGATGCGGTGTCGAGCGAATGTCGCCAATGTATCAGAGCTGACACATATTGCCATGACCGACTGAATGCCCGAAGCGGCAAGCAGCGTTTGGGTGTTTGTCAAACTAGTAGATCTGAGAGTACTGCGCTGCCAGTGCCTGCGGTTAACTGAAAGACCTGACGGCAGAGTTGATCGATTTTCCCGGCAGGACTGTTTTCTCAAGCGATGTATCCACTGCCGGTTCAAGCAACCAGGGAAGCGCTGATCATGGATAAAGAGCAGAAACTCAAAGCGAAACAAGTGCGTGATGAATACCTGAAACAACGGGCGCAGAGGCTCGAGCAAGAGGCCTTGAGGCCAGTTGAAGTCGTCGATGTCATTCCGGGTGACGCGGACGGATTACTGCCTGTTAGCGTCTTGGGTAGCAATATCAAACTCTTGATTCCCGACTGGGGCACAACACCGTTACCTGGTTGGCCTGAAAGGCTCGTTCTTGAATGGAAGCTAGAGACAGAGCAGGACTATACCCGGCTATCGACGGATGATTTCACCACGCCAGTCAGCGAAACGTTTCCAATTGCGCGAGAGATCCCAACACAATATTTCACCGGTCGTGAAGGTCGTTTCAGCTTCAGATACGGGGCCAAGAGCTGGTCTGAAGAGGATGTCGGTTACTCTACGGATCAGCCGATCACGATTGACCGCACGCCCATTTACGACCAACAGGATCCGCCGGCTGTCGAAAATCCGGGGCCTGTCAATGACGTTGTATTGAATCGCGATGATGGGGTCATATTGACCATCCCGGACTTTGTCGAAGACAAGAAAGCGTTTGTGAAAATAGCGGTTGTCTGGGCTTTCACTCCACCCCCTGCCGATCGACCGATCATCCCGGACTTTGTCATAACCCTGCCGGCCGATCGCAAAGTGAAAGTCGATCGCGACATCATCGAGGCCTTGCCATCCGGCGACCACTACGTGTCCTACGAGCTGTTCGACAAGGCTGGTAACCGCAGCCGGCCGGCGCGCGTGCAGACGATCAAGGTGGCGTTGGGGGACTTGCCTGACAATCTGTTGCCGCCGTTTGTGCCACTGGCTCCGGGGGCAGGTGACACCCTGATCGACCTGGAAGATGCCCATACCGGCGTTTTCGTCGAGATTCCCGTTTTTGACAACCATCATCATGCCGACGAGGTTGTTGTCGCATGGGGGCTCAAGGAGGTTTCCAGCGTGCGGGTGGGTGCTGGCGCGAATCCCTTCCCGGTCGAGGTACCGATCAGTTGGGCGCATCTCAAGGCTGAATACACCATCGATCCCGATACCCAGGCCACCCCCGTCAGCTACAAGGTTGTGCGCGGAACCACCGATTTTCCTCTGACTCCGGCAGATGCTATTAACGTCGATGTCAACTTCAGCTACACAGGGCCTGAGAACCCCAATGAACCCGACCCGGTGAATCCGGCTCTGGGTGATGTCGTCGTCAGGGGCGCCTCCAATATCGATAACCATCTGACAGAGGCCGACAATGGCGAGCCTGCGACGGCCACCATCATCGTCAAATCGCCGACAGCCGGTGATCTCATCACGCTGTACTGGAACGATGTGGCCATAGCCGACACTGTGACTTTGGCTACTGAAGTTGAGGACGATGAAGTCACTATTGACATCACCTGGCTCGAAATTGCTGCCGGACCCTCCGGCGATGTGCCAGTTTATTACACGCTGAACAATCCATTGGTCGAAAACGACCAGAACTCCGAAGACATCACTGTGCTGGTCGATGCCATCCCTGTTGTGCTTGAAAAGGTCACTTTTCCTGACAGGGTCAACAATGGAGGTCCGGTGCCTATTCTCAATTGCAACTCACTGCGCAAGCGCCGGGGCACTAACGATATTGGTTACCGGGTAAGCATTCCTGCTTCCGGGCATCTTGTGGCGGGACAAACCATTGATCTGCGCTGGGTGCTCAGGAAGATCGACGGTACTACCGCGATTGCCACCACCGAGCTAGAGGCATTGGCAGTGACTATTCCAGTCGATGCCGATGTCAATGGAATGGAGTGGTTTATAACGCCTTATGATCCCCATATTGAATTGGCGTATAACGAGCCCAGTCACATGGCCTTTGCAGAAGTTATTTATACCTTGACAATTGGCGGTAAAGAAATCGACTCGAAGTTTGAACATGAGATTGTCGGTATCTATGACACCAGCACGGGCAGTTCTTGCAACCTGACCAGTATTCCGGAGTTCCCATAAGGGCTGCCGACTATCGGAAGTCGACCAGAGGGCGTTTATACAACTGATTAGTTATAGGAGGATTCCTACGCGAATCAGGGATTGATCTTACAGATAGTGGAGGAGCGTCTGATTACCATGGCGCCCCTTTCGTTCGTAGCGGGTTCGTCATCCGACGAACCCGCGATCTATAGTCTGGAGACGCCCTGGATGAGCTCTTATCCCCCCAGCGGGTATTCGCCCCTGTGTTTGACTTTGAAATGTTTAGCCTTTGCGCCACTGCTGCTGATTGGACCGCAAGCCAGTGCCGAGCTTGTACGTGACAACAAAACTATTAACGCCAACACACCGACAACCGACTACCGGGTGATCAGTGGCGCTACCCTTACCGCCAATGGTGCCAGTACGTTGGGCATCCAGGTCGAAACCGGTTCGGCCCTGGTGCTCAATGGTGCAAACGTAAACGGTACCTCTCACGGGGTGCAGCTCTACAGCGCCACCGCCCGTATTGTTGGCAGTACCCTCAATGGAGCAAGCACCGGGCTATCACTGGGTCGGCAAGGCAATGATCCGCTCGGCGCTAGTGCTACGGTGCAAGACAGTGTCATCACTGGTGGCCTGACCGGTGTCTCGGTGACCTCGCCGGGATCGCTCACCGCGATCAATACCCAGATCAGCGGTACTTTCCGTGGTCTGCATTTGTCCAACGGTCAGGTTACGATTCAGGGTGGCTCGATCAGCGGCGGCAATGGTGTGTTCATCAACCCAGGCAGCAACCTGTCGCAGTCCAATAAACTGGTGCTTGACGGTGCAACCGTGCAGGGCACCACCGGCTCGGCCATTCTGGTCGGCGATTTCGGTCTGCCTTCCACTGCGGCTGAGATTTACGTCAACAAAGGCTCTACCTTGCAAGGCGCCAACGGCGTGCTGCTTGAAGTGACCACCGGCGCAACCGCCAATATGACTGTGGACAACAGCCGCCTGACCGGCGATGTCACGGTCGAACAAGGCTCCACCGCCAATCTGATCCTGCAAAATGCCGCCACGCTGACCGGCAATTTGCACAACGTCGCCAGCCTTGCCGTCAACAGCAATGCGCAATGGATCATGGCCGGCGACAACCAACTTGCCAGCCTGGCGATGGACGGCGGCACGGTGCGCTTTGGCCAGCCCGGCCAGTTTCAGACCCTGTCGCTGGGCACGCTGGCAGGCAATGGCACCTTTGCCATGGAAGCCAGCTTTGCCGATGGCCAGCGCGACTTTCTTGAAGTGACTGGCACTGCCAGCGGCAGTCATCAACTGGCTGTGACTGCCAGCGGTGCCGATCCGTTGGCCGACACCAGCCTGCACATGGTGCACATTGCCGCTGGCGACGCGCAGTTCAGCCTGCTCGGTGGCCCGGTTGACCTCGGCACCTGGTCCTACGACCTGATGCGCCAGGGTAATGACTGGTTCCTGGACACCTCGACCAAAACCATCAGTCCCGGCACGGCTTCAGTGCTGGCGCTGTTCAATACCGCACCCACCGTCTGGTATGGCGAGTTGACCACCTTGCGTACGCGCATGGGCGAGTTGCGTATGGACCGTGGCAATGCCGGTGGCTGGATGCGCGCCTATGGCAGCCGCTTTGACGTTGAACAAAGTGCCGGTATTGGTTACCGCCAGTCGATGAAAGGCTTGAGTCTAGGTGCCGATGCACCGCTGCCGGTCGGTGACGGGCAATGGCTGGTGGGCCTGATGGCCGGTTACAGCCAGTCCGACCTGGACCTGAATCGCGGCACTACGGGGGAGGTCGACAGTTACTACGCCGGTGCCTACACCACCTGGCTCGATGAGCAGAGCGGCTACTACTTCGACGGCGTATTGAAATTCAACCACCTGCGTAACAAGGCTGACGTCGCCATGAGCGACGGGCAAGAGGTCAAAGGCCGTTATGACAACAACGGCGTGGGCGCCTCGCTTGAATTCGGCCGGCACATCGCGCTGAGCGATGGCTACTTTATCGAGCCGTTTGGCCAACTGGCCGGCATGGTCTTCGACGCCAAGGATTACGAGTTGTCCAACGGCATGCGCGCCGAAGGCGACGCCACTCATTCGGTACTGGCCAAACTCGGCGCCACCGCCGGACGCAACTTCGATGTCGGTGACGGACGTGTGGTGCAGCCTTATGTAAGGGCGGCGCTGGTGCATGAGTTCGCCGACGACAACGAAGTACGGGTCAACGACAACGTGTTCAATAACGACCTGTCGGGCTCGCGCGGCGAGTTGGGCGTCGGTGTGGCCATGTCACTGACCGAAAAGTGGCAGGTGCATGCCGACTTCGACTACAGCAATGGTCAGCGCATCGAACAGCCTTGGGGCGCTAACGTAGGGGTTCGTTACAGCTGGTAAGCGCAGCATGTGAATAGCAGGGAAAAGGCCGTCAGGGCCTTTTTCCTTTTGGCGCCTGAAAACCTGTCAGATCTACCAGTATTGCGAGAGTCACAAGAGGCGTTAAATGGTCCCCACGAATCGTTACGGCCTTTTTGCCAAAAGCCTTTACTTGTGGAGCGTCCAGGATGACAACCAGCAAGAATTCCCAACCCCAAGACACGTTGCCCCAGCCCGTTGCCGATGTGTTGCCCGATGACCCGCAATGGGACGAGACGGGGTTGATGCGGGCAAGCAACCCGCTCACCACCTTGAGCGTTGAAGTACCGGCGTGGCAGCGCTATTCGATAGCAGGTCGTAAAACTTACCTGACGTTGCACTGGATCACCGGTGGCTCTACTCATCAGGTGGGCTACCGCGAGTGGGACAGCAGCGATTATCCGGAGGGTGAATTACCCCTGGATCAGCGGCAATTCGAGGTGCCTGTCATTCGACTTGTTGAGGGTATCCATGAAGTCTGGTATCACCTGATCGACACGTTTGGCATGCTCTATGACTCAGACCGGGCAATCGTCAGCGTCGATCTGACCCCGCCGTCTCTGGGCGCCAACAGCGGCCGCCTGATCTTTGATACCGACACTATTGATGAGCAATACCTGGTCGATAACGGCGATCAGGTCCTTGCCCAGGTGCCTTCTTATACGGTGTTCAAGCCCGGCGATGTGATCACCTGGTACTGGAGCAGCGTGCCGACGGATCCTGTCGCTGCCGATGAAGTCGGCAGCCTGACCCTGCCACGCGGTACAAGCCAGCCGCTTACTCTGGTGTACCCCGGCGACACGATTCGTGACCGGCTCGATGGCCAGCGCTTTGCCCGTTACCGGCTCAAGGACCGGGCTGGCAATACTTCGGCGTATTCGGCACCGGTGGAGCTGGCGGTAGAAGTCCAGCCGGTCGAGCGCGAAATGCCCAGCCCCACGGTGGCCGAGGCCAGCGGTAGCGCCACCAGCAGCACCCTGGATTTGAACAGTGCCCGTGGCGGCGCCACTGTGGTGATTCCGCTTGAAGCCGAGCTGCAACCCGGCGATGTCCTGGAAGTGCAATGGGCGACGCCGGGCAGCTACGGAGCCTATGTGGCGACTGTGCCCGATGCCACGGGCAAACGCTATGCGGTGCCAGCGCAATACATCGCTCAGCATATGGGCACAAACATCGAGGTGTATTACCGGGTGGCCAACATGACCCCGCAGCCCGAGTCGGAGCGCCATACGCTGACCGTTCCGAAAAAGACCAGCGGCTGGACGACGATCCAGTGCGCGCGCCCGCGTGTTGATTTAGGCAAGCTGAGCCTTGCCAGCGTTGTCTCGTATGCCACCTTCTACCTGATCCAGTGGACCTTCATCGCCATCGACCAGCGCGTTACCGTCACGCTGGGTTCCGGTGCTTCGGCCACGGTAGTGCTGAACCAGTACCCGGTGACTCAGACCGATATCGATGTAGTAAAAGGCGTCAGTGTCGATGTGCCCAAAAGCGTGCTGGAATCACTGCCTCTGGGCGGGATGCCAGTCACGGTCAAGGTCAGTTTCGATGGCGGAAAAACACACGTGCCGTTCCCGACGTTGTCACTGACACTCACGAGCTGACTTACTGGTAGCTGACGGTGAAGTTCAGTGAGCCCTTGGCCAGACCAGGGCGAATATCCTTGGTGACGCCGGTCTGGTAGTAGCGTGCGCTCAGGTCCATCACCGTATTACCGGGCGAGATCTCGACGATTGGGACCTCCTGACCCAGCTTGACCGGCGTCAGCCCGTCGCCGCGCATGATCTGTATGGCCACGCCGGAAGCAGTGGAGCCGGTGGACAGGGAAAAGGCGCCATCGACCCCGGCAATCGGCGTGCTGCCACTGACCCCATCGAGTCGAAGGGTGGCCCAGGCGACATTGATATCGTCCGGGTCGGACTCGCAGTTGCCGAGGCTGATCGTGAAGGCAACCGGTGTTGTGCCGTAGCCCTGGCGAACAAAATCTGCGGCACGCCAGTCACCCAGCACCACCGGATCATTGCTGACCGTCGATGAAGTGCATTGCGCCTGCACCACGGTAGCCCTGAGCTGAAAGTCCATGGTCCGTGGCACCAGAGTGAACCTGCCGTAAAACAGAGCGGTGTCGATCGATTGCGGGCCAGGCGCAATGGTGCCGGTCTTGACCAGCGTAATCTGGCCTTGCAGTGGCCTGGCCTGCACGGGGGCAATGGTGGCGTGCAACAGTGCATTGAAGGGCACTACAGGTGGGGTCAGCGGGATGAAGGAGTCGGCGGCCTGGCCATCGAAAGGGTGGCCCAGTTTGATGATTGCACCCACACCGGCAATGCCGGTCTGGAACACCTTGCCAGTGACGTCTTCGCCCTGCACGGGCGGGAGAGTGCCGGTAAAGATCGGCGCCACGGCCAGGGCATTGAAACCCAGGGTTGAAGAGCCGTTGTTTTCACACTGCACATAACGACCTTCGCTGGAGGTCATGCTGAACGGCTGGTCAAACATGCCGATCACGCTGCCGGCCTTGGCGCCGCTGGGCACATAGACCGTGCCGAGGTTGAGCGGGTAGGTCATGGTGGGAACATTGTCAGGCCTGACCCAGCAATGGGGGTCGGCAGCAAGAACTGCCTGCGACTGCAATGCGCTCGCTGCTGCAACACAGAGGCCGCACAAGGGAAGTAAACGTTTCATGCAAGTGTCCTGTGGAGCGCCGAGGCTGGCCCCGGCGTGCAGAAAGGAGAGGTCAAGGTCGGCAGGTCAGCGAATGCAGGCGATAACCCTGCTTGCGCTCCATGCTGTCCGGGTCCAGATCGAGTTGGCAGCGTTGGGCCGATTGTTCGCCCCAGCGCACTTCAAGCGTCTGCGGCTTGTCTTCGGTGGCCAGCAGGATTTGCCCGCCCTGGCCTGCGATACCAAGCACCGTGCCCTGAGCGTCACTGACCTGGGCACCAAACGGCACCGGCTGACCCTGTGCGGTGGTGACGCTGAGCACAATGCGGGTGACCTTGCGCGCTTCGAACGTGGTCTTGACGATAGCCCCGCGGCGGGGCACGACCTGGGCTGCGCCGTTGTCGATCTCGACATCGGGGCCAAGATCATCGGTTTTCAGCGCCATGTGATTGACCCGGTAGGGCCTCAGGTGTGGCATCAGGGCATAGCCGCGTGCGTTGGTTTTGGCGCCGGCGGCATTACTCAGACCTACGCCTGCAATGTCTGGCACATGAATCAGTGCCGAGGTTTCGCTCAGGTAAGAACCCAGTTCAACGCCGCCGGCATGCAGCAGCACCGCGCCACTGGCGTTCAAGGACACGCTGCGATAATCGCTGCCTTGGGAAATACCCGCTCCCAGGCTGGCAAAGGGTGCCTGGTAAGCCGCCGATAACGTCGCCGCCTGACGACGTTGTTGATCGTTGCTAAGCCCTGCGCTGTAGCTGAGGCGGTTCTGATCGAGGCTGCCGGTCAGGCGCGCATTCTGGCTGAGCCGGCCGCCGCTGTTGAGGTAGTTCAAGGTGGCAGAGTTGGAGTGCCCCAGGTCCAGCGGCAACGAGATGCTGATACCGAACTGGCGGTCGTGGTCGCTGCGCTCGTCGCTCAATGATTGCGAGGCGAACAGGTTGTAGCTCACCCCGCGGTGCTGCTGGGTGAAGTTGAACTGAAACTGGCGTTGCTGATAGGTGGTGTTCCAGAAGTCTTCTTGCGACAGCGTCAGGCTGAGCGAACTTGCAGTGCTGAAATTCTGGAACACGGCAGCCTCCAGACGGCTGCGCCGGCTGCCGCGAAAGCTCCGGTCACGGCTGCGCTCACGCACCGCTTCGTCGAAATCCCGATAGCCTTCGGTCGAGTAGCGATAACCGGCGAAGCGCAAGGTAGTGTCGGTGTTGAAGGCC
Source organism: Pseudomonas sp. HP_08 (assembly GCF_055284095.1). Classification (NCBI taxonomy): domain Bacteria; kingdom Pseudomonadati; phylum Pseudomonadota; class Gammaproteobacteria; order Pseudomonadales; family Pseudomonadaceae; genus Pseudomonas; species Pseudomonas sp. HP_08. The sequence goes on from NZ_JBTOQC010000002.1 coordinate 208,685, forward strand.
TTGCCGTACTTGATGGCGTAACTCATGCCGCTGGCCCGATCAATGGAGGATGTATCAAGGTCGGCATCGGAACGGGTCACATCCACAGCCAGTGCGCCCAGCGCGCCCAGGTTGCGCGCCACGCCCAGATTGCCTGCACGATAAAAACTGCCGGCCTGCAGGCCGCCGTACAGAGTGAAGTCCCAGGCCGTGCCGAGTGCCAGGGTGCCTTGCATCAGCAGCGGGGTGCCCAGATTACTGGCCGCGTTATACCGCCCCACAGAGCCGCTGTAGCGCCATACACCCTCGCGCATCAGATTGCCGAGGGTGGCGTAGGGCTGGGTAAAGCGCCTGACCTGTCCGTCATCCTCGGTCAGCACCACCTCCAGCTCGCCGCTGCCGCCTGCGATGCTCAAGTCATCAATCTGATAGGGGCCAGGGCTGACATAGGTCGAATAGACCGGGTAGCCGTTTTGCAGAATTTCCAGTTTGGCGCGGCTGTTGGCCACGCCGCGAACAATCGGCGCGTACCCTTGCAGCGCGTCCGGCAACATTGCCAGGTCGGTGGCAATCACCAGGCCTCTGATCGGCAGGCTTCTGAACACCTCACCGGAGGTGAATGTTTCGCCCAGGGTCAGGTTGGCGTGGGTGCCGGGCAGGTCGTGCTGCACATAGGTATAAGCCCGCGTCCATTCGCGCCCGCCTTGCGGCGTCTGGCGCAGCGCCTGGCTGCTGCGAAAGCGCCAGCCGGCGAGATTGAATCCACCGTTGAGATACAGATCGTCATGGCTCTCGCGACCATTGTGTCTACTTGTGCCTTGTTGCGCGGAAGCCTGATAGTTGATGAACGCAGCATTGATGCCGGCGTCCCAGCGCACCGGATCGATGTAGCCCTGTATATCGCGGCGCATTGCAATCTGCGGCACCGACACTGACAGGATCAACTGGCGGCTGTCGAACTCGACTGTTGCCCCTGCAAACAACCCCGGTAAATCAACACAGTCAGCGTTGATCGCCAGTGGTTCGGCCAGGCTGTCCAGGCGTACGCCGGCCTCTGTCAGCAGGTCCGGCGACAGGCAGGCGCTTAGCGCTTGCCGGGCAGTATCGAGATGAAATTCCAGTTCGCGCTCATCGAAACGGCTGCGGTTGACCAGAATGGACACCAGATAACGGCCAGGTCCCAGGCTGTGCTCGTTGCCCAGATGGGCCAGGGCCAGTTCGGCTGCGGCGGCGCCTTCTGCACCGGCATGCTGCATGAAGCCGGACTGGAACTCGCTGGCCTGGGTCATGCAAAACGGCATCGATAGACCACCACCGGTGGCAATCAACAGAACAGACAGGCGCAGGCGGCCGTTCAGACTCAACGGTCCGAGAGGAAAAAGCATGGGAGTATTCCTGGCAGTGCGGCTGAAGAAAAATCAGGGTGTCAGCGCAAGGGCTGCGCTCAGGTCCGGGGTTACACCGCCGTAGTCATTGAGGGCGGCAAAGGTTACGCGCAGTCCGGCGGCCGCTTTTATACCCTCGAGCGGGTAAGACTGGCGGGTCAGTGGCCCGGCCATGTTCGGGCTGTTGAGCCTGAGCTGCTGGCCGTTGCCGGCGATGTCCATACGGGTGAACGACACATGGAAGGGGGTTGGGTTATCGACGTGCAACACGGCTTTGCCATCAACCTGGCGGATCGACCATTGCAGGTCTTTCAGGCGTTCGACCGGATTGTCCTTCAGTTGTACAGGGCGATAGAACAGCTTGAGCCGGGTGCGCAGGGCGATGTTCAGCACATTGCCCTGGCCATCGTTCTGCACCTGAGGAATTTCCTGCACATTGAAGTAGAACAACGACTCCCGGTCATCGGGCAAGTCATTGGGCAAACCGTTTATTTTCAGCTGTTGTTCATTGCCCGGAGCCAGTCGGAACAGCGGCGGGGAAGGGATGAATGGCACCGCGGTGGTGGTGTCATCGGCGGCGGTATTGACCCAGGTCTGGACGGCATAGGTGCGGTCGCTGGGGTTGGAGACAATCAGCGACACGCTGCGTTTATCGCTGTCGAACACCACGCGGGTGGTGCTGATTACCAGGGCGGCCTGACTGTGGGAAGCAGGACCCAGCAACAACAGGGCGCTCAGGCAGACGAAACGAAGGAGGCCGGGACGGCCCGGAGTGATCTTGAGCGGCATGAAATTACCTGTGACCGATGGACGAATAAGCGCTGTCTCTCATCGCGCGCTTGCGGCCCGGCTCATGCGTAGATGAACAGGGCCGCAAGCAGTCCGGGTGTTAAGGAATGTCGACGGAGAAGCGCACATCCGCTTCAGTCGCACCGGCCGTCACAGCGGCGGCGGTAGAGCGGTATGTCACATAGAACAGCATGTCGGTCGGGGTGGTTTCATTCAGGGTGTAATCCTTGGAGGCCGTGCCATTGTTGACGGGGCCACCAATATCGTCTTTCAGCGCTGCCACGACATTGCCTGCCGAGCCGCCCAGTGGTTTGAAGCGGAAGTAATTGCCTGTTGCGTCCGGGGTACCCGTGAACGTCACTTTGGCAGCCGTGCCGGGAGCGATGACGCAACCGGTGCCAGGGGTCAGGCGCAAGCCGAATTCACGACCGCCCACTTCCTGATCGGCAGCCGTGAAGCGTTTGGCCGAGATGGTGCCCATATTGACCAGGCCAGTGCCCGGGTTGCCGGTGATCGGGTCAATGACATCAATCTGGCAAGTGGTCGAAGTGATATTACCGGTAAAGTTGATAGTGCCAGTATTGGCCATGGCCGAAGTTGCCGTCATACCGATCAGCAGGCTCAAGGGCAGGGCAAGTAATGCAGGTTTCATTCAATATTCCTTTAATGAAAATTTCCGGCAGAAAAACGCTCAAGGATTTAGCCTTGAGTGCATTCAAATGACCGGATACCGGTTGCGCCTTCTTGAAACGACGCAGGGTGGCCTGTAGGTTTGTTGCTAAATGTTTGTAAGTCATTTCCTACAGGCGGCGCAAAGATTAGCGGCGTGTAGTAAATATATAAATAGGAAGAGTCTGTGTTCTGGTAGGATGTTTTCTGGCTGTTTTGTAGGATTTTTCTTTTCGTTCTTATATCAAATCTGTCACGTGTGCATTACGGCTGCTTTCTCTGAGTCCCTATGCGCCTGTCTCTATAGTTGAAGCGCCGAAGGTGTGCTCCTGTCAATAATACGTTTTAAATCCAGTGTCTGATTTAAGTACCTTGGCAGGAGCGTCCTTCTGATAAAGTGCCTGGTTATTTTTGAAGTGTTCTAAAGTAGAATTGTCTGTTGTTAGTGAGTGCCTTTGGCATATGCCATTAGAGTTAATGGATCGTTCGGGTGGTAATTGTTGTATTAAATTGCCAAGTGGCATTGCCAGGTGTCGGGATGCTAGTCGCTCGCTTAAGACCGGAACTTGTTTGTACGGGAGCCCACTGAGCCGCTTTTATCACCGGTTTTTCTGCAAGCTTTGGTGCGAGACGGGTGGGTGCGGGGGCTACTGGAAGTTCCGTTGGTGTGGTAGCCGTCCAGTTGCTGTCAAAGCTTGATATGGATGTAGGTGTAGCGGCACGTGACAATTCTGGAGAGGGGGACGCATTATCGACGGGTGAATCCTTGAATCGATACACACGGTTTTCCCATGCCATATCGTTTCTATATTTGCGATTGTCCCATGACTGATTATGTCTATAGCGCCGGGTTGCAAATGATGGGTAACCTGGAGGGGCAGCGTTGCTCGCTGATTTTGCTACACCTTTCAACGCCGATTTGCCCATCGCACCGGCAAACATGCCAATCCCGACCAGCATCTCCGCTCGACGAAACGTATTGCCGATTTCAAGCAGTCTCTGAGCCTTTTCAGGATCACGTTCAAGCATGGCTGCCGTCGTATAACCGGTGCCAATCGCGCCACTGCCGGCACCGACAAGCGTCAGCGATATGATGAATGGGCTGGCGCTTCCCAGCGTCCCCACCGCGAGCGCTGTAAAGCCCACTGTCATCAGCAGATTGACCACCAGGGCCGTTTTGTTGACCTGGAAGTTACGGTATTCAAGTACACCCACGCTGTGCCCGGTAGGGTCCTGGAAGGCAATCGGGTTACCGACACAATAGGCATACGGGTTAAGGCCGCCAGCACCGAACGGGCTGAGGTTATCAGGGCTGTGAAAACGCATCAGCGCAGGGTTGTAGGCGCGGTAGCCACGGCCCAGCAGGTACCAGCCGCTGACCGGGTCACGTACTTCGCCGTTGAACCCCGGCAAGCTAAGCAAAGGCTCGCCACTGACGCTGCTGCGTTCGCCATAGGCGCTGTAAACCGTCGTGCGCAACTGCTCCTGCTGCATTTCAGCCACCACGCTGTTACTGGCATTGCTGGCCAGCAACAGCGTTTGTGCAGGGTCATCGACTTGCTGCTGCCCCAGCGGGGTGTCGCCGTTGTAAAGGTAGTGCGTAGTGGTCTGGCCTTGCACCGTCGTCGCCAGCCGGTCATCGTCGTGAAACCGCAGGGTGGGCGCGTCGCTGCCTTGCGTCACCGACACCAGATGGTCATGACCGTCATAGCCGTACTGGCTGAGCACCGCGCCGGTCTGGGCATATACACCCTGCAACCGGCCCTGAGGGTCATAGCGCAACTGTTGCGTGCGCTCGTCGACCAACTGATTGCCGTTGTCGTCGTAGGTAAAGGCAATGCTGCCGGGCTCCGAATGGTTATGGCTGACCTCAAGCAGTTGGCAGCGGTCGGCTGGATCATAGGTGTACACGGCCAGGTCGCTGGTGCCGTCGGCAAACCGGCTCAGGGCTGTGGTGACGTTATCCAGTGCATCGAAGCGAAACTGCTGGTCGACAATCGGCTTGCCCTGGGCATCGCATGGCAAATCGGTGCCACTGCATTTGTGTTGCCGCAGCCGGCCGCGATTGTCATAGGAAAACTCTTCCAGCAACAGGCTGGTGCCGGCCTCCTGCAAATGCCGACTGAGCAATTGATCGTCGTTTCTCCACACCTGGCTGAGGGTGCGTTGTGCGTGGCCACTCAGGTTCTGGGTCCGCAGGATTTCTCGCGAATGCGCGTCGTATTGCAGCAAGGTCTGCAGGTTGGCGCCTGAACCCAGGTCAGTGGTCAGGGTCTGCGCTGTGCGGCCCAGCGCGTCATAAGTGAAGGTGGCTTGCAGATTGCCTTGCGTCACCTGTTTCACTCTTCCGATAGCATCATGGGTATAGACCACCGCGACATTGCCGACTGCGCTGCGCTGCAGTGGGCGTCCTTGTAGCGAACTGGACCATGTGCTGGTCCAGGTGTCCCCATCCATGTCCCAGGTGCTGCTCTTGAGGTGGCCGGCAGTGTCGTACTCGTAGTGGCGCGACCCCAGGTTGTTGGTCGAACGCTTCAGGTACGCGCTTTTCACGTCGTAGTCGAAGCTGACCTGCTCGCCGAGCGTTTCGGTGCTGATCGGCTCTTGGGTCAGACCAGGCGCATAACGATAGTGAATGGACGTGCCGCTGGCTGTGATGTGCTCCCGGGCCCTGATCTGTCCTGGGTCGTAGAGGTACTTTTCTGTCCGTAGCCCGACCTTGAGCTGGATCAGGCGGCCCATGCCATCGAATGCCTGCTCGCCGGCGTTGATTTTGACCGTTGGCGTGGCGGCCGGCTGCACCTGCAACTGGCTGACCCATTCGGCGCTGCTGTGCGCTGCGAAGCTGCGCAACACCTGATCGCCATTGGGCAAGATGCTGCGCACCAGGCGGTCGAACGGGTCATAGCGATAGACGGTGACATTACCTTGTGTGTCAATGGTTTCAAGGGTGCGCCCCAGCCCGTCGTAGCGATAAAACTGGCGACCCAGGCTTTCCCCGCTCAGGGTGAAACGCTCGACCTCATCGGGTTTCTGCAAGGTATTCAGGCGCGTGACCGTCAGCCCGTGACGAGGCTCGCTGGCGCCATGCCGGATTTGCTGCCAACTGCTTGTCGTCGGCATGCGCAAGCCTTGCCCGGTGGTCCAGCCGAACGGGTCGGTTACCGTGTAGGTCACCACGCCGTCAGGTCCGGTTTCGCTCACCGGCTGACCCCAGTCGTCATAGCCGAAGTGGCGGGTCAGCACCAGATCGGGCTTGCCCGGAAGCCAGTCGTACTCGGTTTCGCTGGTCAGTTGGCCGCGCGCGTCGTACTGCGCGCGGTAGGTGTGACGCAGTGGTTTGCCGGCGGCCTCGGTGTCCTGACGCTGTTCGCTGACCACCCGGCTCAATCCGTCCAGATGGCTGCGCACGGTCACGCCCTTGACGTCGGTGGCTTCCTGCCAGGCCTGCTCGCCATTGTTGGCCACCAGCCGGTAAGCGTAATTGCGCGTGGCGACATAGTCGGTGCCCGGCGCCACCGTTTCGCTCAGCACCCGGCCCAGCGCGTCGTATACATAACGGATCTCGACATCGGTGTCGTCGCGGGTCAGCAACGATTCGCCAGTGAGCAGCGAGTGCTCAAGCGTAATGACCTTTATTTCAGCGTCCAGGCTGCTGCTAAGAGTCTGGGTGGTGACCAGCACGGTTTCACCGGCACGGCCTGTGGTTTTTTCGTAGGTGTAGGTGGTCAGCGTATCGTGACCGTTAAGGCTCACTTGTTGCTGGCGCGGGCGGCCGTGACGCAGGGCGTCGAGGGGGGCGATGAAGTAGTGCTGGGCGGTCTGTTGCAACAGGGTTTCAGTCGCGCCATTGCGTTGCAACAGGCGTTCGTCGTTGAGTACCAGCCACGGCGTGCCACTGCCGCCCACCGGCGTCAGCGCCTGGTATCGGTAGCGGGTCAGCAGTACCGGCGCGAGGTCGTCGGGGTTCAGCGGGTCTTGCGGTTCGCGTGCAACCGGGGTCACGGTGCGGCTCTTGATCTGCCGCACAAAGCCGTGCGGGTCGGGTGGGCAGAGAACGACGGCGCCGTCGAGTTCGCCGGCGGCCGGGTACCAGGTGCTGGTTTCGGCCACGCCGTTGGCCTGGACCTGTTCGGTCAGGTTGCCCCAGCGATCGTATTCACTGCGTACGGTTTCGTGGCGCACCAGGTTGGGGTTATCCAGCGAGTACCAGGTGTCGGTGACGGTAGCGGGCAACTGGAAGTTGGGCAGTTGATCGTCGAAGTCCGTGCCATCGGGGCCATGGTAGACGGTGACGGTCTTCTTCACGTTACCGTGCTGGGTGACCCGTTGCTCGGTCAGCAGGTGAAAGCGGTTGAAGGTGCGTTCGGTGCTGCGCACTGTCTGGCCGGCCACGTGCAGGATTTCGGTGGTGGCGTACAGGTAGCTGCCGACGATACGGTACAGATTGTCCAGGCCGTCGTCTTCCCAGATCAGCCCCGAGGCGTCATGGCCGAGAAAGTTGTGGGTGTTGCTGACGCCGGTGGCGCCGTAGCTGTAGCGAACTTCAATGGACGGCTGGCGTGGCTCGGGGTCGGGGCCTGGATTCGGGTTGAAGCCATGGTAAGGCGCAGGGTCGGTGACATGCTCGGTAACCCGGCGCAGGTTGGGGCGCTGGGCCGAAAGCGGAAAGGCATGGCCGGGGTCGTCGTAGAGAACTGTTTCGTGGGCGCCGGTGGGCGTCCAGACCTCGGTGATGCACAGCAGGCCGCCGAGTTGTTCGTAGTTGAGGCGCCAGCCGGCCTGTTCGTCGGTGGGCAGGGTGATACGCGAGACCCGGTTGTCGGCGCCGTCCAGGGTCATGACGAAAGGCACCGCGACCTGGTCAGGGTGCAGCACCACCTCGACGCGGCTGCTGGTGCGCGCCAGGGTCAGCAGCCGGCGCTGGGCGTCGCGCACTTCGGTGAGCAGCGGATGGCCCAGGTAATAGTCGCCATAGGTCAGGGTAGCGGTTCGACCGTCGGCCGAATGGATTTCGACCGGCAGGGCCACTGCCTGATCGACGGCCCCTTGCAGCTCAAGGATTTCCACCAGCCCGGACTTGTGAACGATGCGGTAGCGGTCGTTGCCCAGGTCATGGGCGTGAAAGCTGTCGAGCTTTTTCTCCTTCATGAGCATCTGCCCGTCGGCAGCGGTTTCGGTGACCTTGAAGGTCTCGCCGGTGCTGAGCGACAGAATGCGCGAGTCGGGAGAGTACTGGGTCAGTTGCAGGTTCCAGCCCAGGCCGTAGCCGGTGTCCTGGGTATTGAGCGGGCTGAAAGCCAGAGCGAGTGCGACAACGGGACCGGCCAGGTCATCGGTCTTCAGTTCAGGCAAGGCGATCGACACGTTGTACAAGCCGGTGCGCGCGTCGACGCCGCCGTTGATGAAACTCATGAAGTTGAAGGCGTTGGAGTGCAGACGGGTGGAGGCAGCCATGGGGTGAACCTCGGGTATGGAGTCACGGAATCATTCAGTTCAACGGCGGGGCATCGACTTCAATCTGCACGCAGGACGTACGTTTTTTGGGGGTTTCCCCAGACTTCTGGTAATAGTCCATGACCCGCACACCCGGAGCGACGACCGCGCCTTTGGGCATGGTCATGATCTGTTCCAGATCGATAGGCGGGACTGTTACGTCTTCTTTAACGGTACGCAGATAGATCCAGAAGTAATTGCCATCATCATTGCGGTCGCAGCTGTAGTCGTCGAACAGCAGAATATTGGACGCCGAAGGCACATGTTCCAGTTCAATGCCGACGGCTTCATCGTTATCGCAATGATCATTACCCTTGAAATCATACTTGCCCGTCTTGAAATTCAGCGTGCAATGGTTTGCGCCATTGGCACCCTCAAGGGTCAACATGGGAGGATTGGTCTGTGCCTGTAACAGGCTGCCTTCACCGGCGCATAGCATGATGAGCACAATCAGCAAAGGCAGTGCATACAATAAACTCTTCATGGTTGAGGGTTTGATAAACTTTCGGCGTTCGCGCGCATTGTGTGTGGGTAAATACCTGCTCATGGTGAAACCTCGATAATCAGGCAGTTAATTGTATTAGGGTCACTTGGGTTTAGATGACCATATCTCTGGCGCTCGTCCAAGCGCACGCCGGGCACAATAACATCTCCAACCTGAAGTGTTTCGAAGTCCTGAATGCGAAGTTTTTCAGGTGTAGTGGTGGGTTGCTTTATGGTTTTCAACCTTGCCCAGTTAAAAGCATCTGTGTCATTAAACCCACATAGTTTCGGGGTAACGGGTGATTGATCTCGTTTGGGCCTGCCATTGACCACTGCCACAATAGTGGCAGAAGGGACATCCCGTAGTTGGATGTAACCTCCTCCGTCCAATGGTTTGCAATGACTTTCGCCAGACTGAGACTTCTCTGTAAAACGAAAATAACCACTCACAACCGGGAATGTGCACTGTGGCGTCCCATTCGCAAAGTAAAGACTTATCACGCCTGTCGGCGCTTGTTGAGGCGCCGGCTGTTGCGCGCCCGCAATGGCGCTGAATAATAAAAGACACATCATGGTCGACAGGGATTTTCTGGATTTATTTGTCATGTTGATTTCTCGCACGCGCTGTATCGGTGGTCGGCTTAATACGTTCGCTGAACTCTAATCCTTTTAAGCGCTGTGTGAACCTAGTAGATCTGAGAGGTAGGCGCAGCTGGCGCGCAGGGTTATAACTCAGGCCGAACCCGGCAAATGATTAGTGGCAATAGCCGATCATTGTCTGGCATGTCACTTAGCGATCAACGAGGCCTAACAGGCATGGACAGCTCATTACCGGTCGTGCAGGCAAAAGAATCCCATGCGCTCAAACTCGACCCCAATCAAGACCCGGCCGGTGGCTCGTTTACCTTGGCCGTTGCGCCGCATCCGGGCATTGCCATCGGCACTCAGGTCACATTGACCTGGCAAGGCTGGTTCGACGAAAACGCACCGGATGACCCCTGGGAATCGGTCCAGACCGTGCAAACCTCGGGGCAGGTCTTGCTCTACGCGCTAGACGCAGGCTATGTCGGGTTTATCGACGGCGGCTTTGCCCAGGTCAGCTATCGGGTGGCCGGCGTCGAGTCCCCGGTGCAGCGTCTGGACATCGTGCCGCCGCCGGCCACCCGGTTGCCGGCGATCGGGGTTGCCGATCACAGCGGCGACAGCCTCGACCCGGAAGACTTTCCTGAGGGGCTGGCGCTTGAAATCCCGGCCTGGCCCGGCATTGCACTGGACGACGATGTGCTGTTGTATGCCGCCAGCACACTGCCGGGCCAGAACATGGTCAAGGCCCTGCGTGTCGATCAGCCTGCGCTCGACGCTGGCAAACTGGTGTTCATCCTGGAGCCTGCATGGCTGCAACGTCAGCTCAATGAAACCATCACGTTTGACTGGCAATACGCCCGTCCCGGCGCGGCCGGCTCTTCGCTGAGCCTGTCATTGCAAGTCCTCGCGGCCTGGCGGCCGGTCGCACCGGTCATCGTCGGCGCATTGCCGGAGGACGATGAGGGTGCAGCGCCAAACCAGGGTTACATCGCGGCAATGGCACTTCGCGGCGGAGCCGTGGTGCAGATTCCGATCGAGTTGGGCGCCAACGATAAGGTCCAGGTGCACTGGCAGGGATTCGGCACCACGGGCCAGTACATGGCTGAACAAGCCGATCCGGGTAACCCGCAGCAGTTTTCTATCCCTGCGGCGGCGGTGCCGGCCAATATGGGCAAACGCCTGGATGTGTTCTACGCCATCACCCGCCCCGGCGAGGCGCAGGCCACCTCGAAGCCTTACGACCTGCGTGTGGTGCCGCTGCCTCGCACCAGCTTCACGACCGTACAGTGTGCCCATGTGGATGGTGATCAGTTGCGGCTGAGCCTGGTGCCGGCGGCCGGAGCCCTGTTGACCCTCAAAATCTGGACCTTCATGGCGCCAGGTCAACGGGTCACTATCACCGCCGACAGCACCAGTGACGAAAATGTGCTTGAAGATTTTCCGGTCACGGCACAGCACGTGACGGCCCGTCAGCTCACCACCTACGTAAAGCGAGCGTATCTGCAGAGTCTGGCTGTGGGCGACCGATTGACCTTCAACGTGTGGGTCAGCTTCGATGACGGTCACTCGCGTATTCAATTCCCCGACCTGCGCTTGTTCATGGCGACCTGACTATCACCCCTACTCACGATGAGGATAAGGCCATGGCTGGCTTTTCTAGAAACGAACTGATCACCTGGATGCGTCAGGAACCCAGAACCCTGAACTGGGGCGCGATACTGGCGTTCAACCGCACCGACACCAACACCATATTGTTGCAGGAGTACATCGACCGCTTCAGTACCGGCCACTTTCTGCCGCCGGTGCAGGGTTATGTAGGTGACAGCAGTATCGTCGGTCAATACATCAGCGATTACGTGATGGACTATCCCCGGCTGTCCTTTGAAATAGCCGACATCGAAAATGACATTCCCGATGCCCGCTTGACGATGCAAGTGGTGGGTGGCACGCAAGTGACCTTTGTCGATATCCCCGGTGGCCGCGAGGCGACGCGCATTGAAGTGGTCGACCCCTTGAATGGCCCGGCACTCACCTTGAAAGTGCATCTTGTCGATGCCCCGGCCACTGTCACCAGCGCCGGCAAAGTAGTGATGGACCTGAGCCGCAGCAGCGATTTCAGCCTGAGTTATTCCGACTTCGAGCGCGAGCGGCGGCTGGGCGGGGAATTTTTCCAGCAACTGTTCGATGAACTGGATGATGCCCAGCGGGTTATGGTGATCAGCGAAATCAAGAAGCCCGACACTACAATCAAGCCTGCCAAACTCAAGATCCGTACCCAGGCCGCACCCGGCGCCAAAGTGCGCAGTGCCGATAACTATGGCGATGGCGCAGTCGTGGTGTTTGTGGCCATGGCGGGTGAAAGCAATGGGGGTAATCCAGGCCCGGACTTCAAATACCTGATACCCAATGACAGTGGCAAAGACTACAGCGCTACTATTTTGCTCGGTAACAAATTTCTGCTTGAAACCCTGGGGCATGAATTGCTGGGCCGCCATTATATTGGCTGGGGCGCATGGTCGACGGTACAAAAAGCATCAAAGTTCTGGGAAATGAATCCGGCGGGAGGCACTCTCAGTAACGGCTCCTATAATTTCATCTTTGGGCCGGGTGATTCAGAATACTCAGGGTTTATCGATTCGCCCTTTAAATGGGATGTGCAGTCGAACGCAGAGTATATGCATTTCACTATTAAGGATGATGCGGTGGATGCCAGTTATGTGCGAAACAGTACTCAGTGGTGCAACCGTGTAGTGTGCGTGGATCATGATTACATTGTTCACAATGCAGGCCTTTATGCAACGATTTCAGCCCATGTGGCAAGAAGCTATGTGCTCAATGTTGCCTCTCAAGTAATAGAGCCTGGCAATACTGTTGTGGGGGGGGCGACATTCAGCTCAGGTCCTGGAGAGGGAGTCATTAATGACCCTTTCGCACTGGAAGGTTATTCTTCAACTCGGCAACGGTATGACACCGCCAAGCGAGCGGTGTTGAACGAACACTTTTCGGAACTCCTAACATTCCTTCCTCCGGTCAATACATTCGTGTTGCATTCCTTGTTGTTCAAGAACAATAACGTCGTGCTCGACGATATGGCTCTGCCCGGCGACATGGCCCTTTTCGGTCGAGTAGGGCCGGCCCTGACCCGGTTTATCCTGGACCCGATGCAACCCTTGATCGGTGCCGGCCAGACCCTGCAGTTCAATACCTTGCCTGCCGGACAGACGGGCCTGACCTGGAAGGCGGAAAATATCCTGGGCAATACCGGCGACTACGGCAGCATCAATGCCAGCACCGGGCTATACAAGGCGCCGGATAGCATCAAAGGCGCGTTTTTGCGGGTCAAGATCACCGCCTCGGGCGGTGGCTACAGCAGTTCGGCACTGCTCTCGGTGGTGATCAACGACATCACCGTCAGCCCGCTGATTCAGCTCTGCGGTGGTGGCCACACCCGCACAGTGTCGGCCGGCACCAAAGGTACGGGCGCACTGACAGCCTCACTGAAAACACCTGCCAATGGCGGCAAGCTGGTCGAAAGTGAAAAGGGCAAATGGGTCTATACCGCCCCGCTGGAACTGGGCAAAAAGGCCTTCGTACTCGAAGAAATCGTGATCAGGAACGAACTGACCACCAAGACCAAATCGGCATGGGTCATGGCATCGCTGGTCGATATGACGCTCAGCATCATCCGCGATAAGTCAGTTACGTTACCGGCCGGTCAGACCAAACTCATCGTCAAGGCGAGCACGGAAGTGATCCCTGGAGACCAAGTGAGATGGGAGACGCTGGCCGGTGCAGGGACTGTGGTCAACGGCATCTACACCCAGCCAGCCACGCTCGTGGAGCGCTTTGTCTTGTTGCTGGCCAGTTGGCCTCCCAGTCCGGAAGTGCTGCCGGACCTGGTATTCCAGGGCTATCTGCTGCTGCCCTTGCCGCTGTTCGATTACCCGGAAAATCCAACTCCCGGCTTGAGTTTCATGACCTCTGATACGGCAAGCGCCGGTCAATGATCAAACCCAACCCACACGCACGGTGAGGATACGGCCATGGCAGGCTTTTCTAGAGACGAACTGATCACCTGGATGCGCCAGGAACCCAGGACCCTGAACTGGGGCGCGGTAATGGCGTTCAACCGCACCGACACCAACATCGTGTTGTTGAAGGAGTACATCGACCGCTTCAGTACCGGCCACTTCCTGCCGCCGGTGCAGGGCTATGTCGGCGACAGCAGCTCCGTCGGGCAATACATCAGCGACTACGTGATGGACTACCCAAGGTTGTCGTTTGAAATAGCCGATGTCGAAAATGACATTCCCGATGCCCGCTTGACCATGCAAGTGGTGGGTGGCACGCAAGTGACCTTTGCCGATATCCCCGGTGGTCGCGAAGCGACGCGCATTGAAGTGGTCGATCCCTTGAATGGCCCGGCTCTGACCTTGAAAGTACATCTGATCGATGCCCCGGCCACTGTCACCAGCGCCGGCAAAGTGGTGATGGACCTGAGCCGCAGCAGCGATTTCAGCCTGAGTTATTCGGACTTCGAGCGCGAACAGCGGCTGGGCGGCGAATTCTTCCAGCAATTGTTCAAGGAACTGGATGATGCCCAGCGGGTTATGGTGATCAGTGAAATCACAAAGTCCGACAGTTCAATCAAGCCTGCCAAACTCAAGATCCGTACCCAGGCCGCGCCCGGTGCCAAGGTACGCAATGCCGATAACTATGGCGATGGTGCTGTCGTGTTGTTTGTGGCCATGGAGGGTGAAAGCAATGGCGGTAATCCAGGACCGGACTTCAAGTACCTGATACCCAATGACAGTGGCAAAGACTACAGCGCCACTATTTTGCTAGGTAACAGGTTTTTACTGGAGACCTTGGCGCATGAATTACTGGGGCGTGATTATGTCAATTTTGATACATGGACAACCCGGCAGATGGCGTCAAAGTTCTGGGAGATGAACCCGGCGGGAGGCCACCTGCTTAACGATCGCTTCCTTGTTATCTTCGGACCGAATCAAACGCACACAGGTTTTATTGAGTCGCCCTTCACTTGGGATCGGCAAGGTGGAGAGTACGTGCACTTCACTATCAAGGATGATGCAGTGGATGTCAGTTATGTGCGGCATCATGGCCAATGGTGCAACATTATCCGATGTTGGGATGGAAATAACGGCCCGTATGATGCGGGTCTTGGCGCCTATATTTCAGCGCGTGTGGCAAGGCCCTATACGCTCAATGTCATTTCTCAAGTCATAGAGCCTGGCCTGACCAGAGTGGACGAGGCAATGTTTACTTCGGTCCCCGGACAGGGGTTTGATAATAATGCTATTGCATTGCAAGGGTATTCTTCGAAAAGGCAAGCTTATGACCTTGCAAAACTGGATGAGTTGTACAGAGGGTTTCCGCGCCTGCTGACATTCCTTCCTCCGGTCAATACATTCGTGTTGCATTCCTTGTTGTTCAAGAACAATAACGTCGTGCTCGACGACATGGCCCTGCCCGGCGACATGGCTATCTTCGGGCGGGTCGGCCCGCCCTCGACCCGGTTCACCCTGGACCCGCTGCAAGCCTTGATAGGTGCCGGCCAGACCCTGCAGTTCAATACCTTGCCTGCCGGCCAGACGGGCCTGACATGGAAGGCGGAAAATATTCTGGGTAATACCGGCGACTACGGCAGCATCAATGCCAGCACCGGGCTCTACAAGGCACCGGATAGCATCAAAGGCGCGTTTTTGCGGGTCAAGGTCACCGCCTCGGGCAGTGGCTACAGCAGTTCGGCGCTGGTCTCGGTGGTGGTCAACGACATCACCGTCAGCCCGCTGATTCAGCTCTGCGATGGCGGCCACACCCGCACGGTATCGGCCGGCACCAAAGGTACGGGCGCACTGACAGCCTCACTGAAAACACCCGCCAATGACGGCAAGCTGGTCGAAAGTGAAAAAGGCAAGTGGGTCTATACCGCCCCGCTGGAACTGGGCAAAAAGGCCTTTGTACTTGAAGAAATCGTGATCAGGAACCAACTGACCAACAAGACCCAATCGGCCTGGATTCTGGCGAAGCTGGTCGATATGGCGCTCCGCATCACTCGCGATACCTCGGTTACGTTACCGGCCGGTCAGACAAAACTCATTGTCAAATCGGGCACGTACGTGATTCCCGGGGATCAAGTGCGCTGGGATACGCTGGTCGGCTCCGGGTACGTGGTCAATAGCATTTATACCCAGCCACCCACGCTGGAGCATCGTTTTGTGTTGCTACTGGCCAGTTGGCGCCCCAATCCGGATGTACTGCCTGATCTGATATTCAACGACTCCATCCTTCTGCCCTTGCCGCTGTTCGATTACCCGGAAAATCCAACTCCCGGCTTGAGTTTCATTACGGTCTGAGGCAGGCAATAACGCCTGCCAACGATTCAGTACAACCCACACTCATGATGAGGATAAAGCCATGGCTGGCTTTTCTAGAAACGAACTGATCACCTGGATGCGTCAGGAACCCAGAACCCTGAACTGGGGCGCAATACTGGCGTTCAACCGCACCGACACCAACACCGTGCTGTTGCAAGAGTACATCGACCGCTTCAGTACCGGCCACTTCCTGCCGCCGGTGCAGGGTTATATCGGCGATAGCAGCACCGTCGGGCAATACATCAGCGATTACGTGATGGATTACCCCCGGTTGTCATTTGAAATAGCCGATGTCGAAAATGACATTCCCGATGCCCGCTTGACCATGCAAGTGGTGGGCGGTACGCAAGTGACCTTTGCCGATATCCCCGGCGGTCGCGAAGCGACGCGCATCGAAGTGGTCGACCCTTTGAATGGCCCGGCTCTGACCTTGAAAGTACATCTGGTCGATGCCCCGGCCACTATTACCAGCGCTGGCAAAGTGGTGATGGACCTGAGCCGCAGCAGCGATTTCAGCCTGAGTTATTCCGACTTCGAACGCGAACGGCGGCTGGGTGGCGAATTCTTCCAGCAATTGTTTGAGGAACTGGATGATGCCCAGCGGGTTATGGTGATCAGTGAAATCAAAAAGTCCGACAGTTCAATCAAACCTGCCAAACTCAAGATCCGTACCCAGGCCGCGCCCGGTGCCAAAGTGCGCAGTACCGATAACTACGGCGATGGCGCTGTCGTGGTCTTTGTGGCCATGGAGGGTGAAAGCAATGGTGGCAATCCAGACTCGAACTTCAAGTACCTGATACCTAATGACAGTGGCAAGAATTACAGCGCCACTATTTTGCTCGGTAACAGGTGTCTGTTGGAAACTCTGGCGAATGAACTACTAGGGCGTCCTTTTATTAATTTCGAGGCATGGACGACCAAGCAGCAGGCATCAAATTTCTGGGAGATGAACCCGGCGGTAGGTCATCTGATTGATGAAGAATTTTCGTTCAAATTTGGGCCGGATCATAGTTGGTTTGGTGTTATTAGTTCGCCTTTCACCTGGGGTCAAGGTGGTGGGGATGACGTGCATTTCACCATTAAAAATGATGCGCTGGACGTCAATTATTCTCGACAGACTGACCAATGGAACCATATTTCCGAGTGTTGGGAGGAAGGTTCAGAAAAACATTATGCAGGTCTTTGTTCCTATATTTCAGCCCATGTGGTGAGACCCTATGCGCTCGATACTGTTTCTCAGACAATACGGCCTGGTAAAATAATAATAGACGATCTGTCATTCTTGGCAGGCGCAGGAGTAGGCTATGATAGTCATTGGTTTGCATTACGAGGGTTTGCTGATGCAGATTCAGTATATAGCCCTACAAAATTGCATTTGCTGCATGAAAGCTTTGAGAACATGCTGATGTACCTCCCGCCGATCGATACATTCGCATTACATTCCTTGTTATTCAAAAACAATAACGTCGTGCTCGACGATATGGCCCTGCCTGGCGACATGGCCCTGTTCGGTCGGGTCGGTCCGTCCCTGACCCGGTTCACTCTGGACCCGCTGCAACCCTTGATCGGTACCGGCCAGACCCTGCAGTTCAAGACCCTGCCTGCCGGTCAGACGGGCCTGGTCTGGAAGGCGGAAAACATCCTGGGCAACACCGGCGACTACGGCAGCATCAATGCCGGCACCGGGCTATACAAGGCACCGGATAGCATCAAAGGTGCGTTTTTGCGGGTCAAGGTCACCGCCTCGGGCGGTGGCTACAGCAGTTCGGCGCTGGTCTCGGTGGTGGTCAACGACATCACCGTCAGCCCGCTGATTCAGCTCTGCGATGGCGGCCACACCCGCACGGTATCGGCCGGCACCAAAGGTACGGGCGCACTGACAGCCTCACTGAAGACACCCGCCAATGGCGGCAAGCTGGTCGAAAGTGAAAAAGGCAAGTGGGTCTATACCGCCCCGCTGGAACTGGGCAAAAAGGCCTTTGTACTTGAAGAAATCGTGATCAAAAACCAACTGACCAACAAGACCAAATCGGCCTGGGTCATGGCATCGCTGGTCGATATGACGCTCAGCATCATCCGCGATAAGTCAGTTACGTTACCGGCCGGTCAGACCAAACTCATCGTCAAGGCGAGCACGTCAGTAATCCCTGCGGATCAAGTGAAATGGGAGACGCTGGCCGGCGTTGGGACTGTGGTCAATGGCATTTATACCCAGCCTGCCACGCTGCAGGAGCGGTTTGTGTTGTTGCTGGCCAGTTGGCCTCCTAATCCTGAAATGCTGCCTGATCTGATGTTCCAGGGCTATCTGCTGCTGCCCTTGCCGCTGTTCGATTACCCGGCAAACCCAACCCCCGGCTTGAATTTCATGACGGTCTGAAACGCTCTATTCCAAGGATCGGAGAAATAAAAGATGAGTAACTCAAAGGTTCAACTGCTGGCCTCCATGGAGGGGCGTGCAATCACGCAAGACTGGGGCGCCATTTCGATCTTTGGCCGTGCCCGGCTTAACCGTCTGCTTGAACAGCAGTTTGTCGAAGGTTTCGACGAGCTGAGTTTTCTGCCGGCGTTCAGCATGGAAAAAATCTATCTCACCCCCGATGAAACTGTATGGATAAGCCTGGAATCGCTGATTCTGAGCACGCCGCTGCTGTCGTTCGAAAATGCCTCGCTGGATAACTCTCAGGCGACCCTGACGCTGGGCATCATGTCCGGCACGGTCACGGTATTCACCAAACCGCCGGGCAAACCGGCCACGCTGGTGTCCAGCTTCAAGGTGTCCGAACAGCAAGGCTATACGCTGGTGATGACGGTCAACCTGAGCATGGTGGTCGGCGAGGTCGATGCTCGTGGGCGGGTCACCCTGGACCTGAAAAACAGCCTGAGCTTCAAGTGCAATCTGGCCGAGCAACTGCACGCCCAGAACCAGATTGGCGAGGCCTTTGAGGGCTTTCTCAAAGGCTTGCCCCGTCACAAGCGGGTCTTTGAACTCGGTACCCTTGAACTGAAGGGTTACAACCCGCTGGCGCCGACCAGCTTTCGCATTCTGACCCAGGCCGCTCCGGAGGCGAAGGATGCCCGGTCGGCCAATTATGGTGCTGGCGGGGTGCTGATTTTCATCGCCTTGCGCGGCAAGCCTTCGCCGGGTTATCTGCCGGGCGAAGGCAGTGGCTTTCCGTACTTGATTCCCGACGACCAGGACAGCCAGGGCCGCGAGCTGTACTCGGCCGCGCTGGTGCTGTCGCATGACATGCTCGAGCACGTGGAGCAGGACCGGCTTGATCTGCTCAACAGCCTGCTGTTTCCCGGGGAGAACATTTTTGTCGAAAGCTCGCGGCACATCCCCAAGGACCTGATTGTATTCGGCAACATCGACCCGACCCTGACCAGCATTACGCTGGACCCACTGTTCAAGGTCATCCATGCCGGCAGTACCTTGCAGTTCACGGTGCGCCAGGCGGGCAGGGCGCTGAAGGCAGAAGTCGTGCAATGGAGTGTACGCACCCTCAATTCCCGCAAGGCTGCTGGCAGTATTTCAGCATCAGGCTTGTATACCAGCGTCGGCGCGCAGCAACTGGGCAAGCAGACGGTGCGCAATCTGGTCACCGCCCGCTACACCGACTCGGCCAGTGGCGATGAACGCCGGGCCAGCGCTCTATTGGCCGTCACCTTTGAAGCGATCACCGTTGCACCGCAGGCCAGCATCCATTACGTGGGCAGTGCGTCGCAAGCGGTAGAGTTGTTCGCTGTGACCCTCGGTGATGGGGACCTGCTGTGGACAGCGCTGGCACCGGTACTGGGCAGTCTGGAGAGCAACGGTGCGCAGGCGACTTACACCCCGCCGGCACAATTGCCCGAAGATCAGGCGGTGGCCGTGCAGCGTATTCAAGTGCAGGACTCACGCAGCGGTTTCAAGGCCGAGGCCTCGGTGCTGTTGCTGGCGGTCAATCAAGGATTGAGCATCGTCCCGGCCCATGTGCCTGGCCTGGGTCGTTCGGGCGAGGTGCAACTGGCTATTACCAACGGTTATCCGCCGGAGAATCTACGCTGGAGCGTCATCAGTGGCACAGGACGGGTGAGCAACACCGGCCTGTTCACTGCGCCGTTGCAGCTGGACTCCGGCACCTGCGTCGTGAGCTGCGAACTGGTGTTCTCGGACATCGTGGTGTCCAGCGGTTACAGCGTTATCCAGCTCAGCGATTTTATTCAGGAGCTTGCCTGGAACAAGCTGAAGAACTTCCAGCTGACGGCCCGTAGCGCGCAAAACGCGGCACTGCGCAACGGCTACCAGCAGATTGTCGTGGACGTGTTGACAGAAACCGATCCGGTTGGCGGTGAGCCTAGCCCCGTTACGCTGGAGGAGATCAGCAGCCTGGTGATCGTGGATCGTGACAGCGGTCAGGCGCTGGAATACTTGCCGGCGACACAGCAAGGTCTCACCGGTGACGAAAACCTCAATTGGGCGGTTCAAAATCGCGAAAATGTCTTCAACCGCCTGAGCAGTGCCGCGCCTGCGGACAGTGCGCCCGATGAACCGTATCAGCCCCGCGCCGATGTCGAAGGAAGCATTACCCGGGCCACCGTGTACTTGCATACCCTGGCGCGCGATCCGGCCACTTTTCATGCACGCTTCTGGGACACTTTCAATACCGAACACAACTCCAACGAAACGAGTCAGGCGGCGCCCAAAACCCTTGAGTTGATACCGGTGACAGTGCCGCAATTTGAAGCGCGTAATTACACCTTTGCGCCGAAGCGGGTGGCCGGCGGAGGCAACAATCCACCGTTGCAGGAGGATTACGATTACTTCCTGAACACCACCGATTACTGGCACCTGGAGTTCACCCCGCCCGACGGTAAAACCGTACGGTTCGTACGCTGCGAGTTCGAGGACAATCAGTCGGTCATCCAGTGGGAAAGCCGGCGTGCCAATGAAACGATGTTCAGTTACACCGGGTATATCTTCAATGAAGAAGGCGCCAAAGACGATCCGACGGTGATGCACTACGACCCACGCCTGCCCGGTGTCATGCCCGGTCTCAGCCTCAAGCCTGAAATTGTGACCGGCGAAAGTGTCGGTGAGGGGCAACTGATGATCAGCCTGTTGCGTGTCGACAATGTGAAATACATCGCAGCGGAGTCGGCCCGGCTATTGGAGAGGGCTTTGAAAATCTTCCTGCTGGACAAGAACGGTAACCCCCATCGTCTTTCCATTACCTTTCCGGCCATGGACATTGTCGATAGCCGCAACACTCTGCTGCTAAGCGTTATCTGAAATCATTCTCCGGCAGGGTGCGGCCCAGGCAGTGCGGGCCGCACCCTCTGCGCGTACGCGCGCGTTTATTTTGAGGTTCACTCCATGGCTGCCTCCACCCACCTGCACTCCAACGCCTTCAATTTCATGAGTTTCATCAACGGCGGCGTCGACCCGCGCACCGGCCTGTACACCGTGTCGATCGCCTTGCCTGAACTGAAGACCGATGACCTGGCCGGTCCCGTTGTCGCACTCGCCCTGGCTTTCAGCCCGCTCAACACCCAGGACACCGGCTACGGCCTGGGCTGGAACCTGCAACTGACCCAGTATTCTCCCGACTCGCGCATTCTGTCGCTCAGCACCGGCGAGACCTTCAAGGTCACCGAAACCGCTGCCGACGGGCAGATGCTCATGAAGGAGAAAAAGCTCGACAGCTTTCACGCCCATGACCTGGGCAACGACCGCTACCGCATCGTTCACAAGTCCGGGCTGGTGGAAATTCTTGAGCTGCAAGGGGCCGTCGATCAGGCCGTGGCCCTGCCGGTCGAAATCCATTCGGCCGACGGTCGAACCGCCACCCTGACCTATGGCGACTATTACCTGGGCCATCCGCTGCTCACCGAAGTGCGCGACGCCCAGCGCCGGCTGCTGACTCTGGTGCGGGCGTCCAGTAGCGTCGAGGTGGTGCTGCATCCCGACCAGGTCGCGGCGCCTTTCGTCATGACCCTGGACGGTGCCGACAACCGGGTTTCACGCATCACGTTGCCCACCGATGAACAGGCCGGCTGGCGCCTCAACTACGAACAACTCGGCGGCCTGCTGTGCATCACCGAGGTCTGGACGCCCACCGGCGCCCACGAAACAGTTCTCTACGACGACCCCGGCCATGCCTTTCCGCTTTCGGCCCAGCGTCCTAACCTGCGCCGGGTCACCGCGCATGTCACCGACCCTGCGCCTTACCATGGCTTCAACCCGGATCCAGGCCCCGACCCCGAGCCGCGCCAGCCGTCCATTGACGTTCGCTACAGCTACGGCGCCACCGGCGTCAGCAACACCCACAACTTTCTCGGCCATGACGCCTCGGGGCTGATCTGGGAAGACGACGGCCTGGACAATCTGTACCGCATCGTCGGCAGCTACCTGTACGCCACCACCGAAATCCTGCACGTGGCCGGCCAGACGGTGCGCAGCACCGAACGCACCTTCAACCGCTTTCACCTGCTGACCGAGCAACGGGTCACCCAGCGCCGCAATGTGAAGAAGACCGTCACGGCCTACCATGCCGACGACGATCTGGACTTTGACCAACAACCGACAAACTTTCAGTTGCCCGCTACCGTCACCGACACCTGGTACTCGCTGGACAACCCCAACCTTAATCGTAATGAAACCGTGCGCAGCGACTATGACCGCTGGGGCAACCTGACCGAACAGGTCCAGGCCAACGGCGTGGCCGAAACCAGCACCTGGTACCCGGCCGCCGGCGAACTCGACGGCGCCGTCGTTCTCTGCCCACCCGACCCGCACGGCTTTGTGCGGCAGATCAAGAGCCGCACCGTGACTCCGGTTGCACGCGAGCCGCAAGACCCGCTGAACCCCGACGACCTCGCCCCGGTGCTGCTGACCCGCTACCGCTACCAGGCCCTGAAGCCGGTGAGCGGCAGCGGCACGCCGTGGCTGGTACTCAACGATGAGCGCCTGTTACAGCGCGACGGCGCCGCTGCCGAACGTCTGTTGCAAACCACCGCCCACCAATACATTGATGCCCCCGAAGACAGCCTGCGCCATGGCCGCCCGCATCAGCAGCAGGTAACCCTCAACGGTCACGACACCCTGACCGCGTACGCCTATGAAAAAACCACAGGCCGTGCCGGTGAAACCGTGCTGGTCACCACCCAGACCCTGAGCAGCAGCCTGGACGCCGAAACCAAGGTCATTACGCTTGAACATTCGCTGCTCAATGGCGAACCCTTGCTGACCCGCGACGACACCGATGTCGAGATCCGTTATGTATACGACGCGCTGGGCCGGGTGCTGAGCGAAACAGTGGCGCCGGGTACCGACTATGTCGCCACGCGCAATTACGCTTACCAGCTGGTGGCCAACAATGGCGAACAGGCCTGGCAGGAAGCCACCGACGTCAAGGGCGTGACCGTGCGCAGCCATCTGGACGGATTGAGCCGGGTGGTCAGCGAACAGCGTCAGGACACCGAGGCTGTCGGCCAGCCACTGCGGCGCACCTACCGCGCGCAGTACGACGCGCGCGGTCAACTGACCAGTGAAACCGAGTACGACTGGCTGCCGGACAAGCCCGATCTGGTGCTGACCCGCCACTTCGGCTATGACGACTGGGGCCAGCCGATGAGTGAAACCGGGCCCGACGGCGTGGTGAGCTTTGAGCAGACCGATCAGGTTTCCAGTCCTCTGGGGCCTGTCAAGACCGAATGGCAACAAACCGGGGCCGGTTCGACCGAAAAATGGGGCCTGACCATCACGCAACTGAACCTGTTCGAACAGCCCGCCAGCGTCGAACGCTTTGCCCGTGACGGCACCAGCCTGGGTCGGCAGTTCATTGAATACGACGGACTGGGCCGCATCCTCAAGCAAATCAATCCGCTGACCCACACCACCGGCTATCGCTACGACGTCTTTGACCGCACGGTAAAAACCATCCTGCCGGACCAGACGCTGGTCGAACGTACCTATGCAACGCACAGCAGCGAAGACCTGCCGGTCTCGATCAGTGTCGACGCGGTGGTACTGGGCGAGCAGTCGTTCGACAGCCTGGAGCGCCGCACCCGCAGTGTGACTGGCGGGCGCGAGCAATTTCTCACCTACGCGCCGGGGCAAACCCAGCCCAGCGAGGTCAAGACCGCCAGCGGCCAGACCATCGAATACCAGTACATTCCGGCACTGGGCGAAGACCCGCTGTTGCGCAGGATCAAGGACACCACCGTCAGCGCCTCGTACACCTACGACCTGCTTAACGCTCGCCTGGAGCATTGCCAGGAGCAGGACCAGCAACTGTCGCGCGAGTACTACAGCACCGGCGAACTCAAAAGCGAAACCCGCACCCAGGGCATCGATGTCTATGACATGCATTACAGCTATAGCCTGCAAGGCCGCTTGATTGCCTACACCGATGTGCTCAACCAGATCCAGACCTGCGACTACGACAGCGCTGGGCGCCTCAGGCAGACCGCGTTGGGGCAAACGCTTTCGACCTTCACTTACGATGAACTGAGCCAGGTGAAGCAGATAAAAACAGTCGATGGCGAACAGCAAGTGACCATCGATCTTGAGTACGACGATGCAGGGCGTGAAAGCACACGCACCTTCAATCTCGACGGCGTGATTCAGGTCATGACCCAGGTGTTTGACAGCACCGACCAACTCAAGCAACGCACGCTCAAGCAGGGCACCACCGTGCTACGCGACGAGACCTACACTTACGACCCGCGCGGGCGTCTGACTCGCTATGTCTGCGCCGACACCAGCACGCAGCCACCGGTCGACCCGTATGGTCACGCAATCAAGTCGCAGCTGTTTCGCTTCGACGAATACGACAACCTGATATTGGTGGGTACCACTTTCGATGGAGGCAGCAATAACGCGACTTATCACTACGAGGGCGATGACCCTGCACAACTGACCCGTATTACCAACAACAAGCCGGAATTGGGTTATCCGGCCGAGATCGTCTTGACCTACGACGCCGACGGCAACCTGATCCAGGACGAAGAAGGCCGCACCCTGACCTACGACGCACTGGGACGTTTGCTTGAAGTCAGCGGGTCGTCTTCGGGCAGTCGCTACCGCTATGACCCCCTGGACAAGCTGAGCGCTGAAGAGGGCGGCGATGCCCTCGAACAACGCTTCTACCGTGATGAAGAACTGACCACACGTCTCTCCGGTACCCGACACAGCGCCTACCTGCGCGGCGGCGACTACCTGCTGGCCGAGCGCACCGCCACTCGGACCCGGCTGCTGGCCGGTGACCCGAACAACACCGTGCTCAACCAGATCGACAACGGCGCCGCGACCGCCAGCCGCTACACCGTCTACGGCCACCGCGACGCGGCCCCGCGCACCGGTGAGGTGGGCTATAACGGCGAACTTGCGGAGGCGGACACGGGCTGGCAACTGCTGGGCAACGGCTACCGGGCATACAACCCGGTGCTGATGCGTTTTCATGGCCCGGATAACCTCAGCCCGTTTGAAGAGGGTGGAGTGAATGCGTATGCGTATTGTGCCGGGGATCCGGTGAATCTCGTGGATCCGAGCGGGCATGCTGGAGGTTTTATTCTAAGGTTGTTCAGGAATGTTAAAACTACGGCTGTGGTGCAACTGCCTTCACGGTTAGGCCTGAATACAGCAGGCAGCGCTGCCAGGCTTTCAAAAATCAAGCCCCGCCTTGTAACCGATCTGGAGAGCCTGCAGTCTTATCAATCGGCGTCTGTCAAACAGCTCGGCCTTAAGATGGATATCGCTTTAGGCAAGAGTTTTAGTAAATACTCACAACTTTCAGCAAGAAAAGCCGTTGAGCTTAAGTCTCTAAATGAGGTCACTCAAGCCTTGGACTATGCTCGTTCCAGTGTGGGTCGCCAAGGCGTGACTAAGGAAGCTGTGAGAAAAATAAGGAGTGATGTCAAAAACTTTAAAGCACAGGCCGAAAATATGAAAAGCATGCGGTATCAGGCGTATAAGCGTGAGCTTGCCGAAGCCGCTGTTTTGCGGGGCAAGGAAGGCCGAAAACCTGGAGAGTTACGGAACTTTCTTGGTATATCAGAAACATGATTTTTTTCTTGGGGGCCGGATGGCTGAGAAAGATATTTTCACTGTGTGCAGGTAGATAAGCATGAAAATACCTCCCTCTGTTAACCTGGTCGGTGCCGGCTTGGGGTTCAATGGTGAGCTTCACGAGCCGGGCACTGGCTGGCAAGCTCTGGGCAATGGATATCGGGTTTACAACCCGGTACTGATGCGTTTTCACAGCCCGGATAATGTGAGCCCGTTTGGACAAGGGGGGCTGAATGCCTATGCATATTGCAACGGCGATCCGATTAACGCGATGGACCCGACAGGGCATGTCGCAAAGCTGCAGTTGTCTTTGGGCAAGTATTTTTTCAGTGGGAGCAAACGGGCCAAGAGCGTAGTGTTTCAGCAGTCTCGTGTTCTCGCCATGGAGGATGACACTGTCAGGTCGGTGATCAAGGTGGCGGCAAAGAGCGACATTGTCGATACGCTCACGGCAATCAAGGCGCGCAACCTGAAAAAGCTGAATTGGGATTTTAAAGTGCCTGAAGCGTCCTCAGGGCATACAAAGAGTGACGTTAACGAGCTGTATGCCATGGCGCAGATGCGTCATCAAAAAATAAATATTTATTCCGGGTATCTGGAGTCTATTGAAGCTCACTCCGGGAATTTATATATCACAGAGAAAGCGCAGGCATTTTTATCCAACAAAGCGCTTAAGGTCAGAGGCATTGAAACCTGGCGTGCCGCGCACCTGCGCCGGGGGCAGGGGAAGTTGAAAATGGATTAAGCCTTGTACAGGGCGGTATGGATTCATGCCGCCCTGGTTGTTCAAGTCAAGAGGTCTTCAGTCTGCATTAACCCACGTACACCACCCGCTGCTCAATTGCCCGCACCAACGCGGCACACAGTGTCGTCACGCCAAACTTGCGCCGAATATTGCTCAGATGAAAATTGACCGTGGCCTCACTGCGGCTCTGAATACGGGAAATTTCCCAGGCGGTCTTGCCCATGGCCGCCCACTGCAAGGTTTCCACTTCCTTGGGGGTGAGTTTGACTGTGGAGAGGGAGGTATGACAGGAGTAGATCGATAAACCTGTGAAAGCTGATAAAGGGCTGCGATTCATTGCCATTTCCTTTTCCTTGGAAATCAAACCGCAGCATAACGCCGGACACTCAACATGAAACCTGACAGAAATGACACAAGAGGTTGCGGTGCAGGAGCGGTCGGGCGACACAGCTCCTGCTGTGGCGTGTTACTCGGCGGTTGGCGTCGCAGGTGGCGGGATCTTCAGGTGATCGATGATCAGGTCGATCAGGTCCTGCGCCTGTGTAACCAGATGCGTGGTCGCCATGCCCAGCGCACGCTGCTGACCTTGCAGGCCGTCGGCGCATTCATAAGCGGTGGCATGCGCGCACTGCAGCAGTTCCGAGGCGTGGTTCAACGCATCTTCGAAAATATGCAGGGACGGTGGAGGAGGAGGCGGAACGGTTGGACCGGGTGGGTCCGGGACGATCTTTTTCATGGTGTATATCCATTCTTGTTGAAAGGAATCACCACCGTTTCCGCGACCAAACGGATTGGGTGGCAACTGCACAAGGGTTGGCCGACCGGTAAGTATGGAGAAAACCCGGCACACCCGAAGGTGTCCCTTGTACAGATGCCATAACGCATAGCCGCCGACAAAAAGCATCCGCAGCAACGTTTGACGCATCTCCATAACAGTGGGCGGCCAAGCCCTGTCACGGGAAAAACCCCGGTGACGGCAGGCAGCCTAGTGACCGAAAGGGAGGTGCGCAAGCGGCCGGGATTTTCTCGGAAATTTCCTTCAATGGAAAGAGAGGCTTCTTGCAATCTTGTGTCAGATCGCCGCTAAAAACCTGCCATACACCCCAAAACCCACCACCGTCCCCAGTAGGAGTGCGCTTGCCCGCGACCGGCTGCGTTAGCAGTCGTAAATTTTCAGCGTTTCCACAATTTTGCGAGCGCTGCGCACTCGGTCGCGGGGCAAGCGCGCTCCTACCGAGGGGAACCGACATATCGAGTATTACTGATCAGTCCTTGCAGGTTTTTACGGGACTACCCTTGATGACGCTCATCAAAGGAGGCAATGGAATGCCAATGAATGCCAAAGGTGCCGATTTACGCAAAGGCCGCTACTCAGAACCCGGAAGAGTCTATTTGCTGACCTGCGTCGTGCATGAGCGTCGGCCGTTATTCACGGATTTATGGACTGGACGCCTGCTGGTGGCGCAGTTTCGTCAGGCTGAACAGGCAGGCTACGTGACTTCATTGGCGTGGGTGATCATGCCTGACCATTTCCACTGGTTGGTCGAATTGAAGGCCGGTGATCTGGGCAGTTTGATGCGTCGGGTCAAAGCCTGCAGTTCCCACGCCATCGTGGCGGCGGGACGGGGCAAACCCCGTGTTTGGCAGAAAGGCTTTCACGACCGCGCGTTACGACACGAAGAAGATCTGCGGCCTGCGGCCCGCTATATCGTTGCCAACCCGATTCGTGCCGGGCTGGTAGATCGTGCCGCCGATTACTCGCTGTGGGATGCGGTGTGGTTATGACACCCCGCAATTGCCAAACCACCACTTATCCGTAGGAGCGCGCTTGTCCCTGGGCGGCATACCGACGACCGAGTGCGCTAGCGCTCGTAAAATCTCGGAAACGCTGGAAATTTACGACTGCTAACGCAGCCGGTCGCGGGACGAGCGCGCTCCTACGGGGGTATCAGCGGCCCACTTCGAAGATCACGCCTTCAAGCCCCAGTATTTCGCCGCTGCTGGAATACAGCCCCACCCCGGTTTCACACACTTCCTTGATCTGTCCGTCCGCGCAACAAATCCGGTAGCGCAACTGAAACGGCTCGTGCTTGAGCAGTGCGCATTGCACGCAGTACCAGACGTAGTCGCTGTATTCCTCAAGAATCAAGGCGCCGTAGCTCTGTTCGCGGGTCAGTTGCTCGGCCGAGTAACCGGTCAGGCGCAGGCAGCCTTCGCTGACGTATTGCATGCGCCAGGCGCGCACGTTGTCGCCTTTGTAGATCAGCGCCGGCAGATCGTTCACCAGCCCGCTGACGCTGATGGTGGGCTGTTCAGTGAGCGCTATCGGTTCATCTTCGTGCGGCGACGCCTCATGACGATGCATCCACGACGCCAGCTCCAGGCGTGAGTGCAGGTGAAATTTGCGCAGCAGGTTGCGCACATAAATCTTCACCGTGCCGTCGCTGATCCCCAGTTCCCGGGCGATCTGCTTGTTGTTACGCCCGTCTGTAATCAGGCTCAGGGTCTGTTTCTCGCGCTCGGTCAACGAATGCGTCGTCGACAGCGGCAAGGGAGCGGGGCTGGTCGTGTGCACGTGTGTCCTCCCGTCTTATGAGTATTGATGCTTCAAACGAGCAAATTTCATGCCCCGATCCGTCAACTACCCCATTGGGAGTAGCTCGTCAGGAGGATTGAGCAGAAGTGCTGCATAGGAAAATATCTTGCTCATGGAGAAACAACAGACTGCTGCACGAGGATCACCATGAACGACATCGTTGCGCCGCTCCCCACCAGCCTGCCGCGTTATAGCGCTCAGGCACCTGAGCATCAGCCCCGGCACTGGCTGCGTATCGCCCAGGGTCAAGGTCTTGAGCCACACCTCGTCAACGGCCAGGCGTACAACAGTCTGGACACACTGCAACACGCCCTGTTCGAGCAATTGCAAAACAGCCATGTCGGCGTGCAGTTACAGGTGCAGGGCGATGAGTCGTTTATCTGGGCGGTGCACGCGGTGGCCATCGAGGCGGGGATGCTGGCTGACGAGATCACCCAGACGCTTGCCCAGCCCGGCACACGCTCAGTGTTCTGCGTGCACTGCGCCCAGGTTCAGGATGCGACCGACGCCGAGCAGCACACCTGCTGCCAGTGCGGCGTGGTGCTTGAAGTGCGCCGGCATTTTTCCGAGCGCCTGGGCGCCTACATCGGTGTTTGCGCCGATGCCGACCGGCCTTACGGGGAGGCTTGCGCATGAGCCGCACCATTGCCGTTCGGGTCGCCGAAACCCATTTGCTGACGCCTGTGGTGCGTGAACTGCTGCTCGAGCCGCTCAGCGGCGCATTGCCGGTTTTCTCGGCCGGCAGCCATGTCCAGGTGCACCTGCCCAACGGCCGGCGCAATGCCTATTCGCTGCTCAGCGACCCGGCCGAGCCACGCCATTACCGCATTGCGGTGCGCCGCCAGCCGCAGTCGCGCGGTGGCTCGCACTATATCCATGACGAACTGCAGGTCGGCGACCGCCTGGACATCTCGCCCCCGGCCAACCTGTTTGCGCTGCACAGCAAGGCGCGCCTGCACCTGTTGGTCGCTGCCGGCATCGGCATCACGCCGTTCATGGCGTATTGCGCCGAGCTGCAACGCCAGGGCCAGGCCTTCGAGCTGCACTATGCCTGCCGTCCCGGCATCAGCGACGCCTACCTGGACACCCTGCGCGAGCAGTTGGGCGAGCGCCTGCATGTGTATGCCAGCCCCGCACGGCGCCTGGACCTTGAGGCTTTGCTGAGCAACCGGCCGCTGGGCACGCATGTGTATGCCTGCGGCCCGCAAACACTGCTCGACGCCTTGCGCAAGCACAGCCAGGCGCTGGGCTGGCCGGCCGGGCGCGTGCACTGGGAGGCGTTCGCCGCGCCAGAACCGGGGGCGCCGTTTGCCGTGCAACTGGCGCGCAGCGGCCGGCAAGTGCAGGTCAGGGCCGAAGACAGCCTGCTCGAAGCCCTGGAGGCGGCGGGCATCGAGGTGCCCAACCTGTGCCGTGGCGGGGTCTGCGGGCAATGCCAGACGCCTTATGTCGATGGCGCGGTCGAGCACCGCGACCTGTTCTTGAGCGACAGCGAACGCAGCACCCACTTGATGCCCTGTGTGTCGCGCAGTTGCGGCGGCGCGCTGGTTCTCGATATCTGATTGCGGAGAAATGCCATGACCCTTGCCTTCAAAGCGCCGCAAACCTACTGCGACGATTTCAGCTTTCGCAACAGCCCGCAGGCCATCGCGCGCTTTCCGTTTCCGTTCCCTGACGATCAGTACATGTATTCGGTGAACATCGAGCCTGCGGTGTCGCGCGATCCGGGTTCGATCTTCGAGCACAGCTTCGACATCGACGAGCATTACCTGTCCGAGACCGCCGAGCGCGCCAGGGTGCTGGAACGCGACCCCGAGCGCTGCCTGGTCATGCCGCACATGACCCAGGCGGCCTGGGACATGGTCCAGGTGTTGATGGAACACCTGGCCGAAGACTATCCGCAGCACTTTCGCCTGCACCGCGACGGCAACGCCTGGCACTGGCAGAACCTGGCGATGGGCATCGACCAGCACTTCACCTTCGGTGATCCGCAGAGCCTGCCGTGCGAGCCGCTGGAGTACATCACCCGCCAGTTGCAGGGCGACTTTGCCGTGCTCGACCAGCGGGACGGCGACCTGTTCATGGACGCCGGCATGGTCACTTGTCCGGCCGACTGGTCGCTGCGTTTCGACGCCGGCATGAGCTTCAAGCAATGGCATGCGCCGGTGCCGATGGCGCACCAGATGGGCGTTTTCGACCGGGCACTGAAGTACCTGTTGAACGTGCAGGTTGGCCAGCCGGTGCGCCGTCTCAACTGGACGCTGACGATCAATCCGCGCCTGGATTCCTCGCCCGAGACCTTTCATGAGTGGGGCAGCGACCGCGGCAAGGTCACCGCCGACAATGCCGGGCGACTGGTGCACTTGCGTGTCGAACTGCAACTGATGATGCGCCTGCCGCGCTCCAACGCCTTGATGTTCGGCATCCGCACCTACCTGATCAGCATGGACGAACTGGTCACCAATCCCGCCTGGGCGCAGCGCATGCACCGGGTGATCCGCGACCTGCCCGATGCCATCGCCGACTACAAAGGCATGACCCGCTATCGACAAACCCTGATCGACTGGCTACGCCACTTCGACCCCCAGTAGGAGCGCGCTTGCCCGCGACCGGCTGCGTTAGCAGTCGTAAATTTTCAGCGTTTCCGAGATTTTGCGAGCGCTGCGCACTCGGTCGCGGGCAAGCG